>CAZKDW010000055.1:0-4271 GCA_964551625.1 uncultured Thermotogae bacterium
AGCGGGCGTTCGTCAAAACTGAGGTCGGCAATGGCCACGTCATGGGGCAATCGTGCCAACACAGGGAGGCCACTTTCAGCTAACACGGCTTGGGCCTTGGGGCTGAGGTCGCCACGTAGGTTATTGAGAATGAGCCCACGGTGGTTCAAGCCCAGATTGAGTTCATCCACCAGCTTGTTGATGCGGCTAGCAGCACGCAAAGCGACAGGATTGGCGTCACTGACGATGATGAGGGCATCGACGCCTTGAGATACCCGGCGTGACAAGTGCTCTAGACCCGCTTCGTTGTCGAGGATGGTATAGGGGTAGCCTGAGGACAGCGTCTCCAAACAACGCCGGAGAATGCTGTTCACAGCGCAGTAGCAGCCAGGGCCTTCGCCACGCCCCATGGTCACTAAATCGACGCCGTCGCCCTCGACCATCGCCCGATGCAACTCATATTCGATATGGCGACCGAGCGGTACGCCACTGGGCAAATCGCGAATGTTGGCCAGCGTTGTCGCCTGTAATTCACCCAACGTGGTTTTGACTTCCAGGCCGAGAACTTCGGCCAGTGTGGCATTGGGATCAGCATCAATAGCGAGCACCGGGCCGCCTGTCCGACGACGCAGGGCTTCGATGATGAGGCCACTGATTGTTGTTTTGCCCACACCACCCTTGCCGGCAATTGCCAAGGTCTTACCCATCAGGATCTCCTCTTAGGCGTAGTCACGCTGGGGAAAAGCCCCAAATCGGTGTGGGGCAGAAAACGTGCGGACGTAAATCGTTCGAAGTAATCGGGATCATCCATCAGTTCGACATAGCCTGTCTTGCCTGCAATATCGCGCGCCTCGTCCCACGCGGCGTGGTTGAGCAGGGCAGTGCGTGCGCCGCGCAACGAGGTGTTGCCAGCAAACGAGATCTTTTCGCGCGGGACATCGGGAATGAGTCCCAAGGTGACGGCGTCTTCGACATCGAGCACACTGCCAAACCCGCCACAGATGATGAGGCGATCGAGATCGCCTAGACATAGATCTGTCGCGTGCAGCAGCGATTGGGTTCCAGCAAATAGGGCCGCCTTGGCGAGCACAATGCTGTCGATGTCACGCTGCAATAGCGCAATGCTATTGCCCGTGGCAGATCCGCTTGCAGGAACGAGGATGAATCCGCATTCGTCGAGATCTGCGTGTGGCGCAAGAATGCCGCCCGCGCGATCGAGCAAGCCCGCGCGGAACAGGCTGGCGACTGCGGAAATAAGCCCCGATCCACACAGTCCATGCGGCGATTCGTCATCGATCGTATGCCAGGTGATCTGACCCTCTTTCGTGATCGACAGGCGATCGATGGCACCAGGTGTGGCGCCGGATCCGCAAGAGATACCGCAGCCTTCAAAGGCCGGACCGGCCGATGCAGCACACGCCATCAGCCAATCCTTGTTTCCAAGGACGATTTCACCGTTGGTGCCGATGTCGATCATCATCGTTAGGGCACTGTCGTTGTGTAGGCCTGTGGCCAAGATCCCGGCGGTGATATCGCCACCTACCCAGCCTCCGATGGAAGGCATGGCATAGACGATGGGATCGCCATCGAGTTCCAACCCCAATGTGCTGGCAGGCGCGGTCGGTGGCGCGGCAATCAGCGGTACATGCGGCGCACGACGGATGGAGGAGGGGTCGTAACGATAGAGGAAGTGGAGCATCGCCGTATTGCCTGCGACCACCATGGCGCCGAGAGGCGCTGCCGTGCCATCGAGGGTCTGAGTCATTTCATCCATTAGTGCGCGGATGTCTGCGATTACTGCCTCAGCCACATCGTCGGAGCCATGGTCTTCCACATGTTCGATTCGCCGCGTGACTTCCGCGCCAAATGCCGCTTGGCTGTTGGCGCGTCCGGCACAGAGGAGAACGTGACCTGTACTCAGGTCGACGAGTTCGCAGGCAACGGTCGAAGTGCCGATGTCGAGGGCAAGCCCGAGGGGTCTCGTTGCCTGTTCACAGGGGCTTGATTCCAGGGGATCCAGCGTGCGGCTGTTTCCTGAAGCCTCGATGGTTGATGCGAGATGCACGGCCAGGCTTCCTGGGCGCGATGTCGCGGGGATCTCAACAACTAGGTCTTCCTGGATGCGATGCTGACAGGCAAGCACAGAGCCCACATCGGCAAGCAACACGCGGCAACGACCACACGTTCCTGCACCGGCACAGGGTGCGGTGAGGACGATGGCTGCACTTCGTGCAGCTTGGGCAATCGTCGTGCCCATTGGAACGAGGCCGGTTACGTTCTCAGGAAGAAAGGTGACGCGGACTTGGCTCATTCAACGCTCACTTTTTGCTGGTGTTCGTGAAGAAAATGAGGAATGCTGCTGGCACTGTCCGGTCCGACAATGACGTTCCAACCCGATGCTTCTTCAATACCAATCCTCATGCGAGCCACGAGGCCGGGGATAATGAGACGGTTGTGATTCACACGATCCATGGCCCCCTGTTCTCGTATGACAGTCACGACCTTGTCCACAGTTAGGCGATCGTCGGCATAGGCATTGAGGACGCCCATGCCCTCGGTATCGAGGACGCTGATGTAGCAGGGCACCTTGCTGTTGGCTACTTCTCCGGCAACGGTGAAGTAGGTGAGGGCGAAATTCGTCGTCACCAGCACAGGCGCATCTGGGCCAGGGTTTCCGATTTCATAGAGTTTTGGCTCGACTTCGTTGGGCACTTGCGGATCGGTATAGATGTCTTGGCGTGCTGTCACGATGGGATGGATGGCCCAGGGCTGAACGGTGTCGAGAACGATGACGCCGGCATAGCGCATGACGAGCGTGAGACCGATGACCATTTCTTCTGCGGCACGCTTGTCGGAGTCGCCATCACTTGCCACGAGAGTGCCAACATCGACATAGGACGGATAGCCCGCGCTGCGGACGTGCTGTTCCAATGCCAGGCGGCGAAGCTGGGTCAAGTGCCCGATGGCTTCCGCACCATTCGCCGGCTGGGGATCAAGCAGCAAATCCTTCACACCCGCAGTCGCCAGTTGTTCAGCCAACGAAGCAGTGGCCTCCATGCCGCTGGCTCGTGCGACAACGGGGAGTCCGTGCTGGACGGCCAACGTGGCCATGGCATCGGCATTATTCTCGGTGGCTGCAACGAGCAGTGGCTTTCGATCGGCAACAGCGGCGACGGCTGGTGCGAGCACCTCGGGATCGTCGCACAGAAGCAGGATGTGACGTTCTGTACAGCTGGCAATTTTGTTCACGACGCTGCCATAGACATCGGTAGAGACGCCGTCATGGGCAATGGCGATCGCATTGATCCCAATCGTTTCGCCCACACGCTCGAATTGAAGGGCCTCGATAGCCGCAAGGCGTTGATTAATGGCCTCGGCTGATAGCTCGGATGAGATGCGGATGGCGAGTAGCGGTTCATGTTGGAACCGTTCCTCATGCCGATACATGACCGTTTCCCCACCCAGTGTCCAGTCCGAGTCGCCTGCTCCAAGGGTTATTGTGGCCATCGGTGGCGTTTGGGCATCGCCGAGCACGGCGCGGGCTTCGTCAGACACATGGGGACAGCCATCGAGAGCGAGCTTCTTGGAGGCCACCTGCATGGCAAACGCCATACACGTGGGCAGGCCACAGTCGCCACAATTGGTGCGTGGCAGGTTCTTGTAGACTTCGATTCCGCTCAGTTTGGCCATCAACGTCTCCTCGTCTGTTCAATCCGCAATACCTTAGAAGGAAGGCTCAACTGCCTATCCAACGCATTCACCATGAAGGACATGAAGTAGAGATAAGCACGACTCCTGTGCTCCCGATCTTGAGGAGTTCCCTTCAAGAACTTCATGCTCTTCATGGTAATGAGCCGTTGCATGCCGATCGTGTATCCCGATCCCAGGATGAAATGAACCAAACTAGCTTCCTCCTCCCAACAGCAGATCTCTCCCTTGGCATTCTAAAACAGTGAATCCATGGTCAGCGCAGGATGGCTGACTGACTCAAGGAAGACTACCAACTCATCGGCTGTTGTTGCATTCAGTTCGGTGGCAATCCGATCAAGTAGATCGGGGATACCCGCATCGTCTACCCGTGCCTGCAATCGATCACGCAGCTCTTCTTTCAGCGCAGACGGCATCCATACGACGCGGCTAAGGCCGCCTTCAGCAGAGATGAATTTCTTGCTGCCAATATATAGCTTGCCGACACCGAGAAATCCTGGCGTTTGAATGCCACCACCAATTTCGCCGGCCATGGTGGAGAACGTCATGCCAATCGGCGTCATGCCGCTGAATTCGCGATCGAC
>CAZKDW010000055.1:4371-8575 GCA_964551625.1 uncultured Thermotogae bacterium
AGTTCGCCGTAATGGGCAAGCCGAAAGCCACTGGCATAGGCTTCGTGGCTGATGCGTGCCCACACAATGGCCCGTTGCCCCATGTGAAACACGCCATTGGCCCACGAAGCAAATTCGTGAATGCGGCGTTCCAGTACGCTCTCAAAGGCTTCTTTGAATTCGCGTCCTGCGACATCGACTAGCACACCGAAGGGAAGGGCATCCCCGGGTGTGATGCTGTCGATATCCGGGCCGACAACCTTGATCTGGCCATCGACGACCTCGCCCATCGGTTTCCCGCGCAACAGCTCGAAGGCCTCGGTTCGATTGCCGCCAAACTCCACGTGCATCTGTGCCTTGCGCACGCGCTCGCCCTCAAACCCAGCCCCATAGGCGACGGGAATGGGGATCTCTGTGACTTCCAATTTGAGGCCGCGTACCTCGATGGCTCGTTGAACGATACGATCGAGCGGCACGTCACTGACCACGGCTTCGTAGGTACAGATGCCATGCTCGAGAATCTCAGGAATGGCCGCGTCGGTAAGGGTTGGGAAGCCAAAATTGAGCGCTCCGGCTGCTGTGGCCAGTTTTCGACACGCCTGACCTAGGCCTTCTTCTGAGGACAGATCATCGGAACCCAGTGCGAGCACGAACGCGAACACACGTTCCTTGCAGTAGCCGAGAATTCGCTGTGTCGCGCCCTCACTTCCTGGCTTGATGCCGCCAAACATCATCGCGGCCCGAGCGGCAAACCCAAGCGCGTGAACCGTCGAAGATGTGCGATCTCCCAGTGGGACAAGGAACGTGTCCCAGTTCGTCTCGATATCGGCGTCAGTCAACTGCTCCGTCATCGTCTCTCCACCTGTACTTGAGGCAAGGAAGGTGAGGATGTTGCGTCCCTGCAGCCCGCGGGCAATGGCAACAGCTTGTTCACGGGTCGGAGGTGCGCCGACACACGCGGCTACGCCAGGCATACGGCCATCGACAAGTTTTATCCCTTGGGATCGCAACACAGCATCGCTTGGGAATCCGCCAACCGCGCCCGGCTTGGGTGGGGTGTCCTTGGAAGCTAACAACAGGAGGGCTTCAAGGATTTCTTCAGCAATCAGCGCGGCTTGGCCAGCGTCTAGTACGGGCAGCAAGTTGACGGGTTCTTCCCCGACTACCTCTGTTGGAAGCAGTGCCTCTGCCTGGTCAAGGGCTTCGGCTGCAGAGGCAAGAGAGGAAACCGCCAGGCCGGTGAGACCCAGGGTTAGGGGCAAGGCATAGGCTGTATCGGGAAAGCCTAGGGCATGGGATTCCCCGTGCTGTGCGATGGCTGTCGTGAGGCGACTGCGGGATTGCTCAACCAGATCGCTAGCTCCACGGATCGCCAATTCAGCAATGATCTTTGACATTCAGACTCCTTCGTTCTCGCTTCCAGCATCTATTGTACGATCCATACCACGCTTTTCGTTGGCTGAGGTGACCAATCCTCGACACAGCAGTCTTCCCAAGGCGGCCATGCCATCGATGGGCAAGGCGTTTGCGGCCGTGCGGTCGAACAAGACGTTGGCTTGGGCTGGGAACTCGTCATCGCCTGCCCACCAAACCACAGCCAGTTCGACGGTTGGGAGGGCACGAAAGGATGCTGCCGCATCTCCCAAGGAGAAGGACTGACCACGGAACCGTTCACAGGCATGGCGAAAACGATCTGTGTCTCCATTGAGCTCAGTCACAAGAGCATGGGATGTATAGGATCGAAAGGCCACCACATAGAACGCGCCATCAGGCAGTTCTTGAAAGCCGATCCAGCGATTCGACGCCTGCACCCCATCGGATGACCTCTCACTTTTTGCCCGGGTTAGGTAATCGAGGATGAGAATTTGCGTCTCCTCGTGGCAACGGACGCCAGTAACTGTCTGTACCTCAAAGCCAGGTAGGGTAATCAGTAATGGCGTGGAGAACAGCGAGAGCTCAAGCACATTGTCACACAGACGCACGCCACTGCGACGTGCGAGATCGGCAACGTCCATGGCCTGGAGCGTTTGCTGGGCCGCGTCAATGCGGGGACGGATGGAATCACGCCATTGATCCTTGATGGGCATGTTAGATCTCTTTCTCCTTACCGTTTTCCAATCCGAGTTCGCGATGCAGAAAGCGGACGGTCTCGGCCACATCCTCTGCGGGGATGCAGAAGGTCACGCTATCTTCTGTGGCTTCTTGTGCCACGGCAACGACGCGCACGCCCTGCTTACCTAAGGCGGAAAAGGCTTGAGAGGCGATGTTCCCGGAGCCATTGTCTGCCAATCCGATGACAGAGACTGTGGCCACCTGCTCGATCGTATTCAAGGCATAGCGGCTAGGCCCGGACGGTGATGAGAATCCTGGGTTTCGCGACAACAGGCGGGCACTGTGTTCGGCATCCTGTGCACTGACGACGAGGTTGATCCCCTGCTCAGAGAAGGATTGGCTGAACATCTGAACAATGATACCGGCATCATCCAGCTGCGAGAGAGCGGCTGTGGCCGAGCGTAAATGCCACGGGCCCTCTTCGTTTTGAAGGCGCAGCAATTGCAGTCCCGTGGCTGAGACGATGGCTGGCCACAGATCGCGCGTCGTTGAGGGAGACTCGACGATGCATGTGCCCGGATCCTCGGGATTGAAGCTATTGACGATACATAAGGGAATCGCCTTTTCGATGATGGGGCCAATGGTTCGTGGATGCAGCACCTCGGCACCAAATCGCGCCAGCCGTGTGGCCTCGGCATAGGAGAGTTCGCGCAGCACGCGGGCGCTGGGAACGACATTGGGATCTGCGGTCAGAATGCCATCGACGTCTGTCCAGATGCGAAGCTCATCACATGCCAGACATCCGGCAATAATGGCGGCAGAGAAATCGCTTCCACTGCGTCCGAGGGTGGTGGGAATCCCGTCTTCAGTTGCCCCGATATAACCGGTAATGATAGGCACCACGCCGTCTTCGATCAGGGGGAGAATGCGATGGCGGACTTGTTTTTCGGTCTCCGCCATCCGTGGGTCTGCAGATCCAAACCGATTGTTGGTCATGATGAGCTCGGTTGAATGAATGGCGATGGCTTCGATGCCGCGACAACGTAGTGTGGCGGCAACAATGGCAGCAGACAGCTTTTCTCCGAAACAGGCGACGGCATCATGGCCGCGTGCCGTTAGTTCGCCAAGCACAGCCATGCTATCGAGAAATCGGCCCAGATGCTCAAGATGTTCGTCGATGATCCGATGCGCGTCACTGCATTCGGGTGATGAGGCGAGAAGCGCGTCGACGACGCTGTGATGGGTGTTGGCGATCCAATCTCGTGCGGTTTGACAGGATGCATGATCGCCCAACGCGGCAGCACGGGCAGCCGAAATGAGGTGATCAGTGGTCCCGCTCAGTGCAGAGACAATGACGACGGGCTGTTGACTCTGACCGGCTTCGATGATGTCTGCAACAGATGCAATCCGCTTGGCTGTGCCCAGGGAGGTTCCTCCAAATTTGTGGACGATCATTCGGTTTCCTCCCCTGACGGCGTGATTGTATTCAATGCTTGATCCAAATCGGTGATCAGGTCGTCTGCATCCTCGATGCCTGCGGCATAGCGGATGAGACTGTCAGAGATGCCGTAGCTGGCCCGTTTGACGGGATCTCGGGAGATGAACACAGCCTGCTGTTGAGCAATGGCTTCCACACCACCCAGCGTGGGGCCAATGAAGGGAATCTGTAGATTGTCGATGACTTGGCTTGTCTGATGGATATCGCCATCGACTTCGAAACTGATGACGCTGCCAAATCCCGTCATCTGTTTTGTGGCGATGGCATAGTCAGGATGCGACGGCAGTCCCGGATAGTGGACGACGCGAACGCGAGGATGGGCCTCGAGAAACGTGGCGATCTTCTGGCCGGTTTTATTTTGTTTGGCGACGCGTAGTTCGAGGGTCTTCATCCCTCGCAACAGGCCATAGGCATCGTGCGGGCTGCCCACACAACCCAAGATGCCACGCAGCGATTCTAGGCGGGATAGGAGCTCCCGAGAGCCAACGACAATGCCCGCGAGTAAATCGTTGTGTCCGCCCAAGTATTTGGTAGCGCTGTGGATGACCAGATCGATGCCATGCTCAATGGGGCGCACATTCACTGGCGTGGCAAACGTACTATCAATGGCTGTGAGGACGCCGTGCTGTCGAGCAATGGCGCTGACTTGGGCCAGATCGATCACTCGTAAGTAGG
>CAZKDW010000056.1:0-8472 GCA_964551625.1 uncultured Thermotogae bacterium
TCCCAAGCTGGGGCGTCTGGATGCCAGCCAATTCTGACAGAGGAATATGGCAGGCGATGGCGAGGCCGCTCTCATTGGTTTGCCAAGGGGGCGGCACATCACGGCATATCGAGCCAATTAGCCGGGGACATCGTGAATGGAATGGACATCCAGCAGGCAGGTCCACAGGACTTGGGGCCTCACCAGATAGACGGATCGGCGTCTGTTGAGCGTCGCGATCAATGGCTGGATAGGACGAAAGCAATGCTTCTGTATAGGGGTGGTAGGGAGGGGCCAACACGCGATCTCTCTTGCCAATCTCCATCAACTTACCCAGATACATCACAGCAATCTGATCCGCGAGATGTGCGACAACGGCCAGATCATGCGTGATCAAGATGTAGGCGCGCCCGGTCTCCGCTTGCAGTCGTGAGAGCAAGTTGAGGATACGTGCCTGGACTGATACATCGAGTGAAGACGTGACCTCGTCACACACTATGAGGCGTGAATTAGCGGCAATTGCCCGAGCCATTGCCACGCGTTGTTTCTCCCCTCCTGACAGTTGGGAAGGAAGGCGTGAAGCGTAGTCTTCTGACAGGCCAACTTGAACCAGCACGTGAGCCGTTGCTTCCTGGATCTCGCTTCGTGTTAGACTTGTCAGCCTCACCATCTGTCGCCTGAGAGAAACGCCAATGGGTAAGTGTGGGTTGAGCGCCTGATCGGGATTCTGGGAGATGGCTTGGATCTGTTTCAGATGAGCTCGCGACCGCTTTGCCAATGTTGCAGGCAACTCAATCTCTCCCAGAAGAAGATCTCCTTCCGATCTCGGAGTTAACCCCAGAATCGATCGAGCCAACGTTGTCTTGCCGCTGCCACTTTCACCGACGATGCCCAAGGTGCTGCCTGGCTCAACGCTCAGCGAGACGCCATTGACGGCTTGAACAGATTTCTTCGGCGATCTTGCGATTACGTCACGAAGGGATCGGCGAACGGGAAAGCTCGTCTTCATGTTCCGAACCGAAAGCTTCGGAGCATCGGGTTCTGAACTACCGTGTTGCGCTCGAAAATTAGTTTGGGAGAACAAAGTTTCTCTTGACTCAGTTACTTGCTCGCGATGATGGCACCGGACCTCATGATCGAACGACGAAGCGATGAGATCGGGGCGGTGCCCGCAATGATCTGTGGCCAATGGGCACCGAGGGCGGAACACACAGCCATCGGGGCGCTGATCTGGCGACGGGATGGCCCCCTCCATGGATGGAAGCTCGCATGCATTCACGTCAGCTTTGAATCGAGGGATACTGGCCAGGAGACCTACAGTGTAGGGATGTTCTGGCGCTCGAAATACTTGATCCACAAGTCCTGTCTCTACTAGCTCGCCGGCATAGAGCACGGCAATGCGATCGGAAATACGGGCAACGACTCCCAGATCATGCGAAATGTAGAGAGCCGAGCGGCCTCCCTCAGAAAGCAACTCAGCGACAAGGTCGAGAATGGCCGCCTCGGTGGTGACATCCAGTCCTGTTGTAGGTTCATCGAGAATCAGGAGCTTGGGATTAGCCGCCAACGCCATGGCGATGACGATCCTCTGCTGCATGCCGCCACTGAGATGATGCGGATACTGTTGAGCCGCGCGCTCCGGATCAGGGATGCGAACACGCGCGATTAGCTCAAGCACTCGGCGGTTCAGACTTGATCTACTCCCTCGTTTCTGCTGCCGAAGGACCTCTGCGATCTGCTGCCCGATGCGGATGGAAGGATTCAGCGAAGCCAGCGGATCCTGGGGAATGAGGGCGATCTTCCCCTGTCGAAGGCTGCGTAGATCTCGCCGAGATCGGCCAAGGACACTGTCGCCTTCGAAATGGAGGGATCCTGAACGCACTGCACCATTGGAATCGAGATACTGAACAATAGCCAAGGCGAGCGTAGATTTTCCCGAGCCGCTCTCGCCCACCACGCCCAGTGTCTCGCCGGGACGAATCTCAAGGCTTACATCTCGCAGCGCATCGATCCATCGACCTTCGATGTGGTAAGAGGCTGTGAGGTTATGGGTTGTGAGCATTGCGATCTCGCCTGGTGGGAAGCCTTCGCCATCTGGCAACGACCGGCTGTCAGGCACGAGCTTGCTGCGGCTTGAATGTTCGAAGGCTTGCGCGCTACGCGTCGTGAGAATCTTCGATCGCGTTCGAGGAGACAGCGAGCGGGCAGATGATTGGAGAACAGATTTAAGCCCATCGGCTGTCAGATTAACGCCAATGACCAGCAGCGAAATCGCTCCGGCTGGAAAGTAGAGGGCCCAAGGTGTCAGACGAACCGAATTGCGGGCCTCCTTGACCATCAGTCCCCAATCTGGTGTTGGCGGTTGAACGCCAACGCCTAGATATCCGAGGGAGGCAACCAAGAAGATGCCATAGGAGAATCGCAGAGCAGCCTCGACAGAAAGCGAAGGCCATACTGAGGGAAGGATCTCACGAAATAGGATGTAGAGAAAGCTCTCGCCTCGTAGCCGAGCAGCTTCAATATAACCAAGCGACTTCACAGACAAGACTTCGGATCGAACGACGCGGGCTACGATAGGCACATAAACCACCGTGATGACGGCGAGCACGCTGGCATGCGACTGCCCGACAGCGCCCAATAGAACGAGGGCTAGAAGCAGCGCGGGGATCGCAAGCAAGCTGTCGAAGATGCGCATGATGAGTTCATCGAGTGCGCCTCCCCAGTATCCGCTTGCCAGTCCAAAGACCGTGCCGATGATCACGGCCAGTAGGGAGCCCAATCCTGTGAGAGAGAGGACACTTCGCGCCCCATAAATGATGCGGCTGAGGATATCGCGCCCCAGCATGTCTGTGCCGAACCAGTGAGACAAGGAAGGAGCTTGACGTGCATCGGCCACGGTCATCTGAGTGGGACCGTACGGCGAGAGCCAAGGGCCAAATAGAGCAACGAGAATGAACAGCATCACGATGCTCGTTCCGATGGCCGACGAAGGTTTGCGGAATAGTTCACGAACACGGCGGAATGGGGTTTTGCGATGGGACGGCAGCGGAATTCACGTCCTTTGAAAACGGGCCGGGCAGATGCGCCCGGCCCGTGTGTGTTTATCGAGCGAAGATGTTCCGAAAGTCGGTTCGTCCGGCAAACGCCTTCAATTCGAGTCCGGCAAAGCTGTTGTTGTATGCGGCAACCTGCGGCCAGAAATAGGGGATGATGATCGGGCCATTCGTGATCAGGGTTTGCTGAATCTGCGAATAGGCAGCGACACGGGCAGCATCGTTGAGCGTTGTCCCAGCGACATGAATGAGCTCATCGAAGGTATTGTCGCAGAATCGCGCTTCGTTCCAAGATGCGTCACACGCCAGCATGAGATCAAGATAGAACTGTGGATAAGGTCGAGATCCCCAGTTGGTAATTCCTAGCGTCGCATCCATCCAGTGATTCTCACCGAAGTACACACTCTCCGGTTCGATGATTACGTTGACATCCACGCCAACCTGAGCCCACTGTTCCTTCAATACGACGGCGAGCGTTGGGCGATCGCCAGTGTCTGGGGCATACAGATCGATGGACAGCCCGTCTGCATATCCTGCTTGTGCGAGCAGAGACTGTGCAAGTGCTGGATCATAGGCGAGTGGTTCGATCGTTGCATCAAAGAACTCATCATAAAGAGGACCGATGGGTGTGTCATGGCCGATGGATCCCGCTCCAAGCTGAACGAGCTGGAAGATTGCCTCGCGATCTGTGGCATGCTTGAGCGCTTGGATTACCAGCGGATCGTCCCCTGGAGCTTGGTCTGTGCGTAGCCGCACGAGATCGAAGCCATTGGTCGGAACATCGACGGTGTTGATGCCTTGTTCTCCTTGGAGCGTGACATACAAGCTGACGGGCATGCGCCAAGCCATGTCGATCTGGCCTCCGCGCAGTGCACCAACGGCAGTCACTGAATCCGTGAAGAAGATAAATTGAAGCGCATCGAGACCGGGCAATCCTTCGATGAAATAGGCATCATTTGCTGTCATGAGAATGCGGTCATCGGGGCGATAGTCTTCTACAATGAACGGGCCTGTGCCATTGAATGCTTTGAAATCTGTTGTACCGCGTTTGAGAATGAGCGCGTGATTGTCCGAGAGGTCGTAAAGGAAGAACGGATTTGTGTCGATCAAATGGAAGGCTACGCTGTCCGACCCCATGACTTCTATAGATTCGATGTTCGCATACAGCGATGCTGTCGGGAAGCCATTATCGGGGTTGCGGAGTCGGTCGAACGTCCAGACCACGTCGCCAGGCATCAACGGGGTCCCATCGTGGAAGCGAATGTTGTCAGCAAGTCTGAATGTGTAGGTCAAGCCGTCATCACTGATATCGACGGACTCGGCCAGGCGAAGCTCGATGGCGTTATCGGGTCCCACATCGACCAAGTAGTCGTATACGGCATTGGCAATGGCGATTTCGGAATCCGAATCAATGATTGCGGGGTCTATTCGCGTTGGCGGCTGCATGGCAACCCGGAATATTTCTCCCTGCGCCCAGCCTGCTGCTCCCACAGCAAGCATGAGAGTCCCTACGAGAAAACAGTTCATCCAGAAACGTCGTCCTGTCGTTTTCATTGAACCTCCCTTATCTTCCGAGCGAGTCATATTCGCAAAGTCTTTCATGAAATCATGGAGCAATTACCTAAATAGAGTAATGTAGATGCGTAGGTCCAAACAAGCCGAGGCATGTAATCTCCTGGATCTTCCTACTTGACAGGGAAGAATGAGCTAGATGCGGTGGGCCTTAATGAAGTTGGTCTTGCCACCGCCTCCTACGGGGAAGCCGCCTGTGAGGATAATCCAATCGCCGGGATGCCCGTCTCCCCCTTCGAGCAGCGTGCGGGAAACGACCTCCAGCAAGCTCTCCGTGGTATCAAATGAGGGAACCAATAGCGACGATACACCCCACACCATGGCCAATTGGCGCTGGACGATGGGGTCAGGCGTAAAGGCGACAATCGATTGCATCGGTCTCTTGCGGGCGATTTGGCGGGCTGTATAGCCAGATAGCGTCGCTGTGGCAATCAACTGAACGTCCAATTCGGCCGCGATCTGGGCTGTGGCATCACAAATGGCGTCTGTCACGGGATGAATATGATCGACAACAACTTCAGGAAAGTAGGCGGGCCTCTTCAGCATGCGATCCTCAACCACTCTCGATATTTCGCGGATCATGCGGACTGATTCCACGGGAAACTTGCCCGCGGCTGTCTCCGCAGACAGCATGACTGCGTCGGTTCCGTCAAGGATGGCATTGGCCACATCACTCGATTCGGCGCGTGTGGGGCGCGGATTCTCAATCATTGACTGAAGCATCTGTGTGGCTGTAATCACGGGGATGCCAGCCCAATTACAGCGGCGAATGATTTCTTTCTGATGAAGAGGAACTTCCTGTGGGGATAGCTCGACGCCCAAGTCGCCGCGAGCCACCATGACGACATTGACCAAGGGAAGAATCTCGTCGAAGCGTGCTACAGCATGGCGTGATTCAATCTTGGCGACGATGTGAACGCGTTCGCCTACTGACCCGAACGAGTGCAGCAACGTTCGCAATTCGCGTACATCCTCAGGCGAGCGCACGAATGAGAGGGCCAAGAAATCGACAGCTTGAGATACGGCAAACTCAGTATCCTCTCGATCTTTGTCTGTGAGTGCGGAGATGGCTACCACACCATCGGGAACAGCCACGCCCTTGTGTGACGACAGCCTTCCTCCTACAACGACGGCACATACAATGACGTTGGGACGTGCCTCGCGAATTTCCAATTCAATTGCACCGTCGTCCAGCAATAGCCTTTGGCCAACGCGGGCGCTGGCAATCACTTCAGGATGAGGCAAGGGGAGAACGTGATAAGAGCCATCTGCAGGCAGATCAGTAAATGATACCCAATCACCGCGTTCTAGAGCGAGAGGCATCTTGAGGTCGCCAATCCGCAATTTTGGGCCCTGCAAGTCTGCCATGATGGCCACAACGGCGTGGGACTCTCTGGCAGCTTGGCGAACCCGTTCAATCATCTCTTCATGCTCGGCATGCGTGCCGTGGGAGAAGTTGATGCGCGCGACGTCCATACCTTCGCGAATGAGCTCGCAAAGGATGTCAGACGTGCAAGAAGAGGGTCCGATCGTACAGACAATTTTCGTTTTGGTATCTGCAGCACATAGAACCATTGGAGCTCCCTTATTTCCTCGGCTCGCCCAACGCGATCATCGCGCAATCGGCGATGGGGCGATAGCCTACGTTCTGATAGATCTTGTTTGATGTCGGATTGGATAGGTCGGTATACAGCGTGCAGAAGCGCTTGCCATCATCTAGCAGCCATTGGCTAAGTGCTGCGACGCATGCCGAAGCATAGCCATGCCCGCGATGCTCGGGAGGCGTATAGACGGCACTGATGGTTGCACCGTTCGGTGTTCCGCGCGAGCTGCCCGCTATCGAAACCATGCCCCCATTATCCCATACAGCAAGCTTGCCTGCTGACATGAACTGGCGAACATTCTCTGCGGGATCGGGTGGAGGTGCGTCGGGGACCGCTTCATCGCAGAATCCGAGGAACCACCGCGCCAACCTGTCTATGTCTTCTTCACGCGCCCAGCGCATATGTCCAGACACGTTCCTTGGGGGAGTGACTTCCGTCAAGGTATAGATGCGTTGAGACATGCGAACAGTCGACGTTTGGCCTGTCTGACGATGCCAAGATGCGGCAAAGGCCGACGCGACATTGACTGTCCCGTTGATTCCGGGAAGAGGGTGTCTAATCTCAATCAGATGTGAAGCGACGGCGTCGAGCGCATCAAGCCGATCGGGCCAACAATGAAGAATCATATTGTAGGGAGGTGTCCGAATCGCGGCAGCGATCAGAGCCTCTTCATCATGCACAGCGAGAAATAAGGGGACTCCTTCGCCGTAGGATCGTCCCTCGCGTACGCGAAGGGCAATGCCAAGTATGAGGCCGTTTTTCTCTTCTTCTTGTAGCAAAGGGGGCAAGACTGCATCCAAAAAGTCGCTCGCCTGTTCGTAGACCGTTAGCTTCATCATCCCGCCTCTTGCAGGTCGATGTAGGCACCGGAAATCAGATCTTCTGACTTGATACCCAGTTGCGTCATCAGATCCTCGGCTATGGCAGCACCATATTCCGTGGTTTGTCCCCCGGATAACACAACCTCGAGCTCCATGAATGTCCCCAAGCCCTCGACCTCATCCAAATGTACGCGCGTTGTGCCAATGAGATAGAGATGCCGACGTTTTGTGACCACGCCGCGAATAGGGAGTGCCGACTCCAGAATGCGTGAGAAAGACGCGGGATCATCCGAGCGCACTATGTCATACGTTGAGGTCTTGGCAGTCGAGTCATCAGCTCGCGTGTATTGGATCAATTCACAACGATCTGGTTCAAACACGCGCAACTTCAGCCGTCCCCTTGGCGTGATATAGAACGTATCCAGTTGATCAATGACACCAGCGGGGCCGTCAGCCAACTCTGCTGTCCGCAGGCGAAGAGCCTCGAAGTCATGTACGCGCGCCTTGATCTCTACATTCCTAGGCATGGTGTCCTCCTATCCGAATTCCGCCTTCATTCTCCCACTGTGACAAGAGTTCTTCCAGGGATGCCTGCAATGCGGGCTCGATGGGCTCACGATGAGGATCCTCACCCCAGTGGATGATGAGGGGTGTCGGCGATTCGAACGGCAAGAAGCGAAGCGCTGTGTGTTCTAGATAGAATCGCTCCCTGTTGCGTCCGGGCGATGTTCCATAGATCCAATCATCCACCAGCGGTGCGCCCAAGTGGGCCATAGTCGCACGAATCTGATGAAATCGGCCGGTCAACAATCGGATGAGTACATGAATCTCACCATTGACATCAGATGTCGGGGCCGTATCTAGGACCTCTGTCAGTGCTTGCTTGCCGCCGCTTCGCACGATACGTGCGTGACCAGCTTGTGGACGCAAATGCAGCTTATGCAGGCCGATCAAATCCCCTGCCTCTTGCTCCATGGGCGCTAGGCAGCGGGCCAGATAGATCTTGTCCCACGCACGAGATTGGATCTGCTGATTGTGATGTATGATTGCCTCTTTACTGAGAGCGATGACGACGATGCCCCGAGAGACGCGATCCAGGCGATGGGGTAGCCGTGGCTGATTGCTCGCAGGTGCTGCCGATTTCATACGTGACAGCAAGGAAGTTCCTTTGGGATCTCGGGATAATTCGGTGGCCATCCCCGAAGGCTTCACCACAACGAGTTCATGCCCCGTCTCCAACAGAATTGGGAGGTTGAGCT
This sequence comes from uncultured Thermotogae bacterium, assembly GCA_964551625.1. Lineage (GTDB taxonomy): Bacteria > Bipolaricaulota > Bipolaricaulia > UBA7950 > UBA9294 > SPBW01. The sequence continues at coordinate 8,289 of CAZKDW010000056.1, forward strand.
TCATGCGATCCATACGTGCGTCCATGCTCTCAGTGTGAGTGGATTTGCTTCTTATGTCTAGTTAGAGAGCAACAGGTCCCTGGCACAGCGGCCGAGCAATCTCGGCGGAGAGCTTCCTGTCGCCCACCATTCATCTGCCAACAGGTGCGCCTCATAACATTCGCGATGTTATTTGAATTGACTC
>CAZKDW010000057.1:0-8469 GCA_964551625.1 uncultured Thermotogae bacterium
AGTTTCCTAGACTAGAAGACCGGAAACTCACGGCGTGTGGTAAACACTCCCGATTCTTCTAAGTCAGAGGGAGCCTCCCTGATGTGAACATCTGGCAATCTCAAGAACGGAAGGCTTAAACTTGCAGTACAAGGCAAGTCTCCCCCTGATGCTTCTGCGCGCTCTGAAGCTAAGCACGCTCAGCCCAAATCGCCGCAACAGTTATATATTGTCGAATGCTTCAAATCGAAAATCTAGGCAGACTCGACTTCTGTTACGCCATCCACTCGCTCTTTGAGTAGTTTTTCTATTCCGTTCTTCAGAGTTATTTGAGACATCGGGCATCCTTGGCAGGCTCCCTGCAGGCGAACGCGAACGACTCCGTCTTCTGTGACTTCCACTAATTCAACATCTCCGCCATCCGCTTGAAGCATAGGACGGATTTCTTCGAGTGCTTGTTGAACTTCTGCTTTCATACTGACCTCCATCTCATCGTCTATCTGATATTCGTTATCCAAGTTTATCGTTTCTGGAGCCCCACGTCCCATTTCCCGATTTCCTGTCTCTGCCCGTACAGCGCATCTTTCTTTTCTCTTTCTAGTATGATGTGTTCATGGCGACTCGCGGGGGCGCGGCTTCGAGCTGGAATCCACATCATTCTGTCATACGCCAGATGATTCGCGGAGTGATTCGAGTCCTCTTTGCATTGTTGATCAAGGTCACCATTGAAGGGGAGGAGAATATCCCCGAGTCAGGCCCGCTGATCATTGCCGCCAATCACTTTAATTTCATCGACCCCTTGGCCGTGATCTATGCCATTCCCTGGCCTTTGGACTTCATTGGCGGCTTTCACATGGCCTTTGCCCCAGCCATCGTCCGATGGCTTCCGCGTTTGTGGGGGCTCTATCGCGTACGCCGCGAAGGATCGTCTCGAGGAGCCCTTCGTCAGGCAGAGCAGACGCTGCTTGATGGAGGGGTTCTCGGCATCTTTCCTGAGGGTGGCAGTTGGGCCACGGTCCTTCGACCCCCTCGCCCGGGAAGTGCATTCTTGGCCACAAGAACGGATGCACGTGTCTTGCCTGTCGGGCTAGACGGTATGCCTATGATTATTCCCAGCTTGAAGAAATTTAGGCGAGCCGTTGTCACCATTCGCATCGGGAAGCCCATCGGCCCCTTTGCCTCAACAGAAAGAGGCCGTGCCGGACGCACAGAAATCGACCGTGTAGGAGAAACCATCCTCCGAGCGATCGGAGCGCTGATCCCCCCTGAAGTTCGCGGTATTTATTCAGATGATCCGCTTCTTCGGCAGGCAGCAGAAGCCGATGCTGTGTATCCGTGGTCCAGTGGAAAGCTCGTCCGCAATAAAGAACATCCTGAGAAATCATAAGAGAGAGCAAGAGGGAGCATCATGACACCGACAACCGCAGTTCCAAGCAAGAAGAAGCAGCGATGGTCTTGGTATCTGTATGATTTTGGGAATAGCGCCTACGCAGCTGTCGTGTTGCTGGCCGTTTACTCTGCTTATTTCAAGTCTGAAGTTGTAGGAGGAGCGCAGGGCACCTTCTTGTGGGGACTCTCTGTTGGCATCGCCATGCTGGTCGTTGCTCTTGTATCCCCCATTCTTGGAGCACTCGCCGACTATGCAGGCTCCAAGAAACGGTTTCTCTTTTTCTATACTGCCATGGCCTGCGTCTTCACAGCCAGCCTATTCTTCGTCACCAAGGGAGCCGTTGTTGCTGGCATGGCCTTGTTCATCCTCGCGGAAATCGGCTACCGCAGTGCTCAAGTGTTCTATAACTCACTACTACCTGAAATTGCCTCCGATGAGGAGATTGGGCGCGTTTCAGGCAACGGATGGGCGATCGGCTCAGCGGGTGGCGTTGTGTGTCTCGTCATTGTTCTTGCTCTCATTCAGCTCGTCGGAGGAGGATTAACCGTTCGCTTAACGCTGGTGTTTACCGCCCTCTACTTCGCGATCTTTGCAGTCCCCATCTTCTTGTGGCTCAAGGAAAGCCCGGCCGTAGGCAAGCTCCCCAGCGGAACATCTCTCCTCTCGCTTCCCTTCAAGCGCATTGCCGAAACCGTTCGCGCTGTTCGCCACTATCGAGAATTTGGGAAATTCATGCTCGCCTTCTTGGTGTATAACGATGGCATCCTGATGACACTCAGCTTTGCCGCCATCATGGGGACCGTTCTCTTTGGCATGGAACAGAAGGAACTGATTCTGTTCATGATTCTCGTTCAGATTACATCTGTGCCTGGAGCCTTTGTCATGGGATGGGTCACTGATCGTCTGGGAGCTCGCTCTTCTCTGCTACTATCGCTTTCCGCGATGATAGGCGCTGTTCTATGGCTTTATTTCAATCGATCCATAACCGGCTTCTACATGATCGGAGCCCTCGCTGGATTCGCACTCACAGGGGTTCAATCCGTTAGCCGCGCGATGGTTGGCATGCTGGCGCCTGAAGGACGTAGCGCGGAATTTTACGGTTTCTTTGCCTTTGCCGGACGAACATCCTCGTTCATCGGGCCTACCATTTTTGGAATCATTGCTGCTCGCATGGCGATTGTGTTCCAGAATCGCGGGCTACTCGATCTGGCTGCAGAACAGGCAGGGCAGCGTACAGCGATCCTATCCATCGTAGCGTTCTTGCTCGTCGGTGGCCTGTTACTGCTATTCGTCAATGAGAAAGCCGGACGCAAGGCCGTCGAGTCATAGTCATCCCTCGCCAGCATGGAAGAGATCCTGCGCCATTGGCTCTCTTCCATGCTGACAGGCCGCGTTCTCTGATGCCCTTCGTCAAGATAGCGCGCTTCTTGTGGGCTACCCGGCAGACATGGCCAATAGCTCATAGCTCTTGTAGGCGCGTTCTTCCTTGGATGGCAACAGGAAATCAATGGCGCCCATGCCGAAGCTCATGATGGCCGAATACACGTAGTCGTATTGAGTGACATAGCTATAGGGGAACAGCAGCGCTGCTGCTCCTGCCGCAATGTTGATCACGCCAGAAATGTATCTCTCCAATTTGGCATTGGCGGCCATTTGCTCCAAGGCTCTCGCAGATTCGACTTCCGAATCGCATGATTTCGAACACGCGATCTCGGGTTCAGAAGGAATGACTAGTGTGATCAAGCCAGGAAGAGCTACCAATCCACCAGCAACGGCTGCATAGGTTCCGAGTCCGACATCATCCAGCAACAAGAATCCGCCGACACCAATGACTGTGCCGATTCCAATGGATGTCCATCCTGACACCATACGTTCAGTTCGCACAGACTCAGCCAGCTTGCCAAGAATATCCTGAGCTGGACCGGCAAAAACACAACTGCTTGCCAGAACCATAACCAGAACCATCACGAGCCCTCTCTTCATCATCGCGCCTCCTTGCCTATCCATCATCCGCAATCAAGCCTCCAATGCTCGTCGCAGCATCAGTAATTGGCCAAGATGATAAGCGTTGTGGTCGGCGACTAGAAGGATCTCCCGCAGATAGGTTTGCCCAGATCCATGAGGAATCGGCGCGAACAGCGGAATTTCAGGATCACGCGCCATGTTCTTAACTTGGTCTAATTCATTTAAGAAGGCGGCCATAGACTCGTTCCAGACTTCTGGTGAGCCTGGCCGTGTCGTCTTCGGCCAGTGTTCGTCTGGCCATGGAGGTGTGACGTGTTGGGGATCAAGCGTGAAGTAAAGAATATCCCACTGGGCGATGCGTAGATGCTCGAGCAACTCCCACGGGGTATGGCGAATGCCCTCGATACGCTCACCTGCCCTTTCTATAGGGAATCCTTCGAGCATATCCTTCACCGGCATGTATGCCTGGCCCCCTTCAAGTTGAGCTACAAGTTGGGCTCTCAGAATACGGTCATTCACAGTCGCTCCTTTCAAGCTCTTCTGACAGGCAGTCTACTGCGCATTGGATCTCTGAGGATAAGATTTCCAAAGCAGCCCCTCTCCTCCTCACGGGCAGAATCTACCTGCAGTCATCATTCTTGGACCTGTATCTCAAATCTGCGATGATGGGCCACCAATCGAATCAAGTGTACGAGAACGCTCTCGGTAGGAGCGTCGTGTCGAAAGGCCAGTCTCAAAAGGGGGACAGAATGAGTCAAGACCATAGCCGAAATCTTTCCAAGGGGTGGATGCCTCTGATCGCAGCCAGTTTGATCTTCCTACCCCTGGCCGCAATCGCTGCCCCAATTTCATTCGAATCGCAGTGGCTCCTCGATGAGGGTCTTTGTATCTCGACAGGTGACGTCCCCGTTTGTGAAGCCACGTTTATATCTGAAGAGATGGCGGCAATGGGAAGCCTTCTCTTGATCGCAGATCAAGACAGTCCTCTGATTGGTAAGACGTCGCGCGGCGAGAAGCAGCTTCAGTTTGAGAGAACGTTCTCTGCTGACTCGTCAATCAAGGTGGCTCTGTTCGCTGAATTAACGGGAACATTACGCATTGAGGGTGGAACCGGCGAAGTCGTCGTACGGGCTGCTGCCATCGTACTCGATGCTGAAACCTACTTGCCTGTCGCGGGCATGGAGATTAATGCAACGACATCCCCAGATGGATTTGCTCACAGCCTCTCTGAGACAGGAACGCTTGAAGTCCAAGACTCAGGCGTTCAGGTCTCCACGCTGCCTGCGGGAACCTATATCGTTCTTGGGTCCATCGAAGCAACCGCAGAGATGTCGAATGGCTGGAGGAATCAACAGGCCGAGGTGAATGTTTCTCTAAACCTTGAGTTCTTGGCGGGAAGTGATGATCCCGAAGTCCAAGCAATCGACCCTTCATCTATTGATCAGACGGACTTCATCGTCGTTCCTCTGGGCGTTGCCGGAACAAGCTACGCCCATCTTGAGCCGGGAACACGAGGGGGAACCTTCTATGCTTCTTCTCTCTCTGATCCGAAGGGGTGGAACGCCGTAACTGCGCACGAGAGTGCGACAACGCGATACACAAACATCATGATGCGAGGATTGATCAGCATAGACCCTACCACCGCAGTGCTTGTTCCCGAGCTAGCTAGCTCTTGGGAAATATCCGAAGATGGATTGGAAATCATCTTCCATCTACGACGTGGCCTGCAGTGGTCGGATGGAGAACCCTTCACTGCAGACGATGTGTTGTTCACATTCAACGATCTGTACTACAACCCTGATGTGGAAACCGATATCCGCGATGTCCTCAGGCTGTCTGATGGCTCGTATCCCAGGTTCGAGAAACTCGATGATTACACGCTCCGCGTAAGCTTATCCGTTCCCTATCGCCCCATTCTGACAGCCCTTCGGTCAAGCATCATGCCTGAGCACGCCTTGGCAGATTCTGTACATAAGCTCAATCCAGACGTCCCCGCCGGACAATTTAACACCATGTGGGCGTTGGATACGGATCCATCGGAGATTGTGGGAATGGGGCCATTCATATTGGAGAGCTTCTCGCGCGATCAGAGCGTGACTCTGCGTCGCAATCCTTACTACTACCGTGTTGACCCTCAGGGAGTACGCCTACCTTACCTCGACAAATGTGTCGTTCTCCGGTTCATCGATCAAGCCTATGCGCTGCTGGATTTTCGCGCGCAGAGGATGAATGTATTTGTCCCCAGAGCAGAAGATGTTCTCACTCTCCTAAGCACGGCTACAGAGGATGATTTCACGGTGGTTGTCGACGCAAGTACTCCTATTTGCGGCACTTCGTGGATCTGCATTAATCAGGATTACGGCCTTGCAGAAGGCACGAACGAGAACCTTCGGTCTCTATTTCGAGATCTCCGGTTCCGAAAGGCCATCGCCCACTCCATTGACAAGGAGACCATCATCGGCAATGCATACAGCGGGATGGCTGTCCCTCAATGGAGCCCCGTCAGCAGGCTGTCTCCTTACTACGCCGGGCGCACCACCTATGGGGGACCAATCACAGATACAGACGCCGTTGTCTACACCTATGATCTCCAAGAGAGCATGGGGCTATTGGATGAAATCGGCATCGTCGATCGCAACGGTGACGGATGGCGCGACTTCAAAGACGGCACAACTGTAGAAGTCCTGCTCAATACAGCCACAGAAATCGAAGACCCCTCCTTCCGAACCCCAATACGAGACCGCATCTGTTCGATCATCACCGACGACCTACGAGCCGCAGGCCTCAAAGTCACATTCCAGATTATCGACTTCAACTCCCTTGTGGAACAGCTCTATTCATCAAGCCTACAGATGGTGTTGCTCGGACTCGACAGCGGACTGGACCCAAACAGCGAGGCTCGTGTCTATCAATCGGGCGGAAACATGCACTTCTGGCACTATTCGGCAGCGAAAGACGATAGATACGATGTCGAGATCCTGATTGACGAATTACTATCGAAAGGTGCCACAACCTTCGATCAGGATGTCGCCTTCTCTGCCTACAAGGAGTATCAGATTGCCTATGCCCGCGATGATCTAGGGTTGATCTTTACCGTCAATCCTGCTTTCTTCTACGCCTATTACAACAACATCGGCAACGCGAGTATCGCAAATCCGATTGCAACTCCTTCGGGCGACAACGGCTTGACCATGGACTTGATATTCCTGAAATAAGAGAATTCGAAGTATTCATTGGGGTGAAGCCGTGGCTTCGCCCCTTGTTCATTGAGCCTGCTCGAATAGCATTCCGACTCAATCAAGGGATGCCGCTAGTCATCAAAACGGAGTAATTGGAAGGCCAAGAACACCAATGGGCAGTACGGCACCCTCTATTCGGATTGTCACGTAAAGCATGCTTCCCAGACGCCGGACAGCTTCCTGAAAGACGAGGCTTGTCATGAGTGAATCCGTCAAGGCTCGATGGTGGGCTCCTTCAATGCCAAGAGATTCAGCAACGGTCTGCAATGAATGATTCGAAAGATCAGGCGTTGCCTTCTTGATCCAAGAAAAGACATTGATCCACTGGATATCGGGCATATCTAATCCGAGAGACATTGCAGCCGCTTCCAGGAAGCGACGGTCAAAGGCATTCACACTATAGGAAAGAACCGTTTCTCCCTCGAGCTCGCCTAGCATTCGAGGGATAACCGCCTCGGGTATCGGAGCCAGCATAAGCATCTCATTGGTGATTCCGGTAAGCCACGTGATGTACGGATCAAGCTCCTGGCCAAGGAAGATGAGGGAGGAATTACTCTGCACGACCTCTCCATTGCAGACACCTATCCAAGCTGCTTCAATGATCGAGCACTCCTTTGGGTCCCATCCGCTGGTTTCGAGATCAATCACGTAATACTCATAGGGTTTTGGCTGAATGGAGATTTGCCCCCATTCTCCAGGAGAGAGACTTAGGTTGGCAGGTTGAGAACCCGCCAGGTATCCGATCCCGCTTTCCGTAGCAATCGAGAACGAACAGCTGACCGGACCTGCATTGAATAACGAAACATGGATCGTGTCTGTCATGGAATTCATGCTCTGGGACCCATCTGAGATCAGCACGATTCCTGAACGCGAACTGGAAGGGGCCGGTAGCGCATGATAGAAATCTGCTGTGTTGTCTCCTGATTTAAGGAAAGGTTCTTCCCTGCTCGTTCCGGTCCTTCTCGCCAGAGCCTGGCCTTCGGGAGCTGCCATAGCCACACTGCCCACTGCCAAGCAACTTGAGCCCCACCCAATGGCATCCACAACCTCTCCCGTGTCAGGGGCATTGTTCAAGATAGCTACCGTGCCCCCGTTGCCATTGAGCATCTTGCTGGAATAGACATTCCAATCCCCAAGCAGACCCTTTGTCGTTGCATCATCGCCGAGTGTGACAAGAAAGTAGCTGTTCGCGCGGATGACTGCATCATCAGGAAACGGCTTGGATCGCCAAGGTGCATCCCACGCAGCCTCTTCCGCAGCTGGATAGTAACAGAACCAGAATCCATCAAGACTCACGTCTTGATCCGCTGAATTGTAAATCTCAATGAACTCGGGATAGTGCGTTGAAATTTCCGTGATCAGAAGACGTTGAGATGTTTGAGGTGCGGAATGGACCATGCTTCCGCACCAACAGCAGACACACGCCACCATGATGAGTTTCTTTCGACACATCGGCTGATTAGAGAACATGATGTGTTTTATTTTATGAATTTCATCGCGTTAGGCAAATGGTTCATTGCGCTTGACGCGCTGTTCCCGACCACGTACGTTCTGCCCATCGCGAGGAGGCGAGCGTATGGGCAACGAGCATTTTGGACAAATAGCACAAGAACTTGGCTGCGCGCCTCGACAAGTTCAGGCAGCAGCCACGCTTCTCGATGACGGCGCCACGGTTCCCTTCATTTCACGGTATCGCAAAGAACGGACAGGATCGTTGGATGAGGTAGCGATTGCCAACATCCGCGATCGCCTGCATCAGCTGCGGCAACTCAATGAACGGAGACACGCCATTCTCTCGTCTCTCGAGGAGAGGGAATTGCTCACACAGGAACTGAGGGATGCAATTGAGGGCGCAAAGGCCTTGCCCGAGCTAGAAGACATCTATCTTCCCTATCG
>CAZKDW010000058.1:0-1483 GCA_964551625.1 uncultured Thermotogae bacterium
TGGGGATATGACGCAGGAGCTTATTTCATCGGTAAGTCACTGGGCAGGCACAAGGCGTTTCCGAATGTCAGTCCCAACAAGACTTGGGAAGGCGTGGCAGGCGGGTTTCTTCTTACAGTGGCCGGAGGCATGGTGGGGGCATCATTTTCCCCTGTCTGGCGAGACCTTGTCTTCTGGGATGGATTCTATCATCTGTTGATCGTAGGGATTCTCGTCGGTTTTGCAGCGCAGCTGGGAGACCTGTTTGCATCCAAACTGAAGCGCGCGGCTGGAGTGAAAGACTCGGGGACGTTTCTACCCGGGCACGGCGGAACCATCGATCGTATCGATGGGCTGCTTTTTGCTCTGCCTGTATTCTATTTCTACTTTCACTACATTGTGCGGTTCTTCTAACAAGCGAGTGCACACGTGCTCTTCTTCTGATGGGAGAGCACGCCTACGCTTCTTTTGACCGTGACGTTTAACCCGGGATTGGGGGGCGGCATGCAGCTATTTCTGCAATCAGCCTATATTTCTTCAGCGTTATCACTCGTCTACGTCGCCCTGCTGTACCGTAGCCATCCGTTTCGCCGTCTGCCTCTTGTCTCTGTGTTCTCTACCTTTGTCGTAGGAATGCTGGCAGTAGTCCCTGTGATCCTTGTCTATCGATTGATTCCAGGATTGAGGGCGGATGGGCTGTGGGGCGCTTTACTTGTAGCACCGCTTGTCGAGGAATCTGTGAAGCTGTTTTTGTTTGCATGGACAGCCAAGCGGTTAGGTTATCCAAGCTTGATTGAGCCGTTGGATTATGCCATCTACTTCGGGATTCTTGGCGTGGGATTCGCCATCTATGAGGACTTCTGGTATATCTTTGGGAACACCTATTCCTCGTGGATTGCCGGTGATTACAGTCACTTTATTGAGGTCTTTCGCTGGATGGCTTACGCGCGTTCGTTCCCTGGGCATGTGCTATTCAACGCGATCGCTGGATTCCTCATCGGCTGGGGCGTGTGCCAAGCGGAGCGAAGGGTTCGCTGGATTTGGTATGCGGGCGCATTCCTCGTGGCAGCAGGGACTCACAGCCTGTTCAATCTTGTGGCGAGCCAGCGCGGAACGCTCCTGCTGTGGAGCTTGACCATTGCCTATGTCGGCGTGTTCTTTGTGTTGCGTCGTCGCGTTCTTGAGGACTCTCCATTTGCCGCGCTTCGTGGATTTATCGATGGAGACGTTCCGACATGGGAGTACGCTATCACGCCTGTAGAGGCACTGTTCGCAGAGGGATTTTCGTGGCCGGGGAAGGCGAAGCCAAGGTACCTTTCTTTCTATCCCGTCACGCTCTCATTGGTCGTTCTGTTCCCGGTATTGGTGATCTGCGTGTATTTCATGCATCGGCTTCTTTCGATGGGAACAGGGGCATAAAAATGGTAGGCGGCCGTGCTATTCGCTCGGCCGCCCACTCCGGGTGGTGAAAAAGATGAGGGGGTTCTTTCTCGCGCCGACTATA
>CAZKDW010000058.1:1583-3824 GCA_964551625.1 uncultured Thermotogae bacterium
CCAGATCGGCCCTGCTTGGAGCTGACAATGCCGGCATGGCGAAGTTCGTGAAGGATCTTCTCGATGAATGGCACGGGTAGGGAGTACTGCTCAGCAATACTCGTCGCGGACTGAGGCTTGGCTTCTGAATTGTGGGCCAGCTCAAGTGCGGCGATGAGCCCGTAGCTTGATTTCTTGGTCAGATTCATGACGGCTCCGTGGATCTAATCCTTCTTTCCATCTCCCTTATCCATGAAGACGGCATAGCGCTTCTCTAGGCCTTCGATATCTTTCGCAACGCGTGCATGTCTCTTCTGAAGTGCTTCAGGAATCTCTTTCCCTTCCTGAACCATGTAGTTATAGATGGCTTCATTGAGGGCATCTGCTGCGAGTGCCGAGCAGTGCATCTTGATTGGCGGAAGGCCGCCGAGTTCGCTGGCAACGTCCTGATTGGTGACAGTGATGGCTTCCTCTACGGTCTTGCCCTTGGCCAGATCTGAGACCATCGATGACGTGGCGATGGCGGCTGTACAGCCGAAGGTTTCCCATGAGATGTCTGTAATGATGTCACGTGCTGCGTCATCCTTAGCAACCTTGATATAGAGCCACATTACGTCGCCGCAGACGATATTGCCTACCTTGCCGATGGCGGAGTAGTCTTCCATCTTGCCTCGGTTGTGAGGTTCTCGGAAGTGGCCAATGACTTTGTCGGTATACATTTATCCTCCTACCTTGAAGGGCGAAATATCACGAAGCTCTTGTACGACGATAGGAAGCGCCTCTAACAAGGCTTCGATTTCGTGATCCGTTGTCTGTCGTCCGGTACTAATGCGTAAACTGCCGTGGGCCATGGATAGTGGAACAGCCAAGGCGACCAAGACGTGGCTAGGTTCAAGATTAGGGGATGAGCAGGCCGATCCTGTAGATGCGGCGATGTTATGCTCATCTAGTTTCATGATGAGACTCTCCCCTTCGATGGCTTCGAAACTGAAATTGGCGATATGAGGTAAGCTGTCTGTGACATGGCCGTTGAGTCGTGTGCCTGGGAGCTTGAGAACTTCTTCGATGAGATGCTCTCTGAATTTCTTCATTCGGGCAGTCACTTGCGTTCGTTCCTCGAAAGCGAGCTGTGTAGCTGCTGCCAATCCAACGATTCCGGGAACGTTTTCGGTGCCCGATCGACGACCTCCCTCATGGCCCCCACCGTGAAGTAGGGGTGTGAGCTTCGTACCCTTGCGGACATAGAGAAAGCCAACACCCTTGGGCCCGTGCAGTTTGTGCGCAGAGACCGAAAGCATGTCGATGACATCCATGGGTAGATCGATCTTGCCATAGGCCTGGACGGCATCAGTATGGAAAGGGACGTTTCGTTCTTTGCAGATTTCCCCTATTTCTCGGATGGGCTGGAGGGTGCCGATCTCGTTGTTCCCTGCCATGATCGAAACCAGCAATGTATCTGGTCGAATTGCTTCTCGAACCGCTTCTGGGTCGACGCGGCCGGCTGCATCCACGTCAAGGAATGTGACATCGTGGCCTTGGGAGGCCAACCATTCGGACGAGCGCAGCACGGCATCATGTTCAATCCGAGACGTGATAATGTGGCCTGCCTGCCTTGACCGGAGCGCGGTTCCAAGAAGAGCTAGATTGTCTGCTTCTGTTGCGCCGGACGTGAAAATGATTTCGTTGGCCTGGACTCCGAGATGGTCGGCAATCAGATGTCGGCCTTCGTCGACTGCTCGGTGCGCTTCTCGGCCTGCGGAATGGAGGCTGGAAGCATTGCCATAGCGGGATTGGAAGAATGGATTCATGGCTTCCAAGACTTCGGCGGCCACGGGCGTTGTTGCACTGTTATCAAGATAAATGTTGTTGTTCATACCATCACCGGCGGAAATCCTACCAAATTAGTATGGTATTAGCAAGAAGAAATCCGCCCGTAACTCACGGGCGGATTTATGCAGTTCAGGTCTAGACTTGCTCGAAGAGATCGGTGGTCGCACCACATTCGGGACAGGCCCAACCTTCGGGTAGATCCTCGAACGATGTCTTCTTCTTGACGTCGGTTGTCGGATCTCCGACAGCAGGGTCATAGATGTAGCCGCACACTGTGCACTCCCACTTATCCATGTTCTACCTCCTCTGATGACTCGTCATCTGGTTCCTCTTCAATGTTGCCGTCTGTTGTAACAGTTTCTGTATCTGATGCCAAGGATTCGGGAGATTCATCGGCTTCTTCAGGCTCATCTGTGTCTGGTTCCTTAATCG
>CAZKDW010000058.1:3924-8375 GCA_964551625.1 uncultured Thermotogae bacterium
TGAGTTGGCCTCGCCAGTGCCTCGGCATTCTCTTCCGCTGCTGTCGGGAAGTGGAAGCGGAATTCCTCGACACTGCTGAGCCCGAAATGGCGGAGAAAATCGCGTGTGACATGCAAGAGACAGGTTCTGCCGTGCGGTTCGGATGTAATCAGGTTTCGTTCGATGAGTTCCTGGACGTGTCTATACCCTTTGTTCCCGCGCACCTTAATCAAATTCGCCTGCGTCATGGGATGGTTGTAGGCAATGACGGCCAGCGTACGCAGCTCCTGCCTGGGAATATCATGTTGCGGGGCGAGGTGGGCTACCTCATTCACGTAGATGGACTTGACGCGAAACTGGGCGCGCCCATCTTCGATGTGGAGCTCGATGCCACGGCTTGCGTCTTCGAATTGTTCCTTGAGGTCTGCCAGGAGCTGATCGACATAGGCTTGAGCTACACCGCCAAGAATCTTAGCAAGTGCGCGGCGTGTAAGCGGCTGCGGAGCGAGGAACAGCGCCGCTTCTGCTAGTGCCAGGTCGTTTCGCGGATGGTCATGGGGTGTCATGTCGCTTGAATTCAATGGCAAAACCTTAGTCAGCGGCTTCCAGTTTAATGATGATGTCTCCGAGGAATTCACTCTGACTGCATTCGATTTCTCCGCTTGCTGCCAAATGGAGGACCTCGAAGAATCGCTGAACGCGCTCTTCTTTGTCGCCCTTCTCAAGAAGCCGGAAGAAGCTGAGAACCCGTCTTCCTGAAAGGAAGTTCTTAATCTTCGAAAGAAGGGAATGCAAGCGATCAGAGAAATCAATGCCGCCAATCTCGAAGCTCTCAAATGGGTCGAAGTCTTCAACTTCTACATAGTCAAGGAGGCGTTCGGCTCTGCGCCGACTTACTTTGAGTGCCGATGTGAGTGCCGTCCGAAGATCGCCAAGAGTGACTTGACGTCGGGGCCTTCTCAAGACGGGCAGTGAGAACTCTTCAGGATTTGGCGGCTCCTCCCAGAGGAACTCTTCTTGTTCGATTGCGTCTTCGAGTTCGGCAACCAACCCATCACGATCTGTGCGGTACTCCATGGCCAGAAGCTCATCGGACTTCATGCGTAGCAAGACCGAACACGTTACAACCATGCGTCCCGAGACCTCGAAGTCATTCTCTTGTAAGGCTCGAAGGTAGGCACGGTAACGCCGAGCCAATTCTGACAGATCGATATTCCACGGATCCATGTCAGAAGTCAGCCGCGCAAGCACGCCTTCCCAAGTCTCGCCAATCAATTCCTCGATGGGAATCTCGGCGACTCGAACCATCTCCAAGTCTTATGCTCCTTTTACGTAAGGTCCAGTGCCAGGATTTCTGACACTCCATTCTTGATTGTCACTCCATAGGCTCGCTGAGCGTGACGAACAGTTTCCTCATTGTGAGAGACAACGATCACCTGAATGCGCTTCGCATAATCGCTAAGCATCTTCGATAGTCGCGTCGTGTTCATCAAGTCCAGAGCAGCATCGACTTCGTCCAGAATGAAGAACGGAGCCTTCTGATATTCCTGTAATGCAAAAATAAACGCCGTGGCCACCAACGTTTGCTCTCCTCCCGATAGTGAGTCAATGATGTGCGGTTCCTTATCAGGGGGATTGGCCTTGATGAGCAATCCAGAGGAAATGTCTCCCTCAATGTCGAGCTCCAACGAAGCACTTCCGCCCTCAAATAGCTTCTGGAAGATGCGGCGGAATTCTACATCAACGGCAACCAGCGTCTCTGTAAATCGCTGGCGTTTGCGTTCCTCAATTTCGCCGATCAGGCGTTCGATATCCACTTTTTCGCGCTCCAAGGCATCGACGCGGTCTCGGAACAGGTTGAATTCCTGCTCATAGGTATCGTACTCGTCGATGGCTCGCATATTGACGGGCTCGAGTCGGCGTAGCTGTCGTTCGTTTTGCTTGAGTCGCCGCTCCAGCTCAGCCAATGGCGCATCAATGAATTCAGATGCCTCACGCTTAGACGCGGGCTCAATGATGTCAAGCTCAGCCTTGGCCTCAGCTTCCTGCCTCTCATAGCGCGTGAGCGCGCGCCGCAAGTTCTCCAGCCCTTGGTAGGACTCACGGCGGCTTTCTCTCAATGCATGCAGTTCGCCACTTCGCGTGGTAGCTTCGCCCTTGACGCGCACTTTCGATTCTTGTCTCTCAGACAGCTGTTTCTCTTCGGTCTCAAGCTGGGTAGATAGCTCAGCAATCTCATCCTCGAGCTGATCGATATCCTTGCGAAGCTTGGAGATCTGTTGCCGCCGTTGCGTGACGTCGAAGCCAGACTCTTTCGGCTTTTCGGATTCCTTGCCCTTGTTGCGAGCAGAGGCACGCCATCCACCGGACATGGCACCGCCCTTGCTCAGGATGTCGCCATCCAAGGTGACAGCGCGGACGCCATCGATCCCCTTCAAGGCTTCGAGATTGTCGGCGACCACTGCGTCTCCGAGGATATACTCAAAGGCACGGCGGTATTTATCATCGAAGTCGACCAAGTTGATGGCGTAGTCAATGACGCCATGCAGTTTCAGCGCTTCTGCAGAAGCCAAGCTCTTGCGCATGGTGACCAATCGGCGCAATGGTAGTAAACGTGCTCGCCCGAGGCGTTTCTCCTTCAGGAAGTTGATGGACTCAATGGCGGTCTCACGTGTATCAACGACAAGATCATTGAGGCTCCCGCCTGCAGCAGTCTCAAACGCCGTCTCAAATCCGGGTTTTGCTGATCCCAACGATGCGACGGTTCCATAAACGCCGCCGCGTTTGCGTTCGAGCAATGCTTGGACAGCTGGATTGACTCGGCGACCGCCTGCAGTGGCAGTTTGGCTCATCTCTTGAGCCTTCATCCGCGTGATCTCGGTGATCATATCGTCCAGGCTCTTAATTTGCTGGCGCTTGAAATTAACCTCGCCGCGTTTATGGAGAATTTCCGAGCGGATGCGCTCGACGCCCTTGATCAAGGAAATCTGTTGGTCGCCAGCAAGATCTTCTTGCATCCCTTCAAGTGCCCATTCTTTGTTCTCAATATCTAGATCAAGGCGGGATACCTCTTTCTCCAGATCGGCGATACGTTCGTCCATGCCCTTGCGCTCTTCTTGCGCATGCTTGAGCTTCGCCTCGATCTTCTCTCGTTGTTTATGGGTGATCGAGTCCTGGATCTGTACCTGCTCATCAGTCAGTCGTTGGTGCTCGATGGCGGCATCGCGCTGCGTTTGGAGAGCGACCAGGCGCCTGCGACGTTCAGCAAGGATGACTCGATGGGTATTGAGTTTTGACTTGACGTCTTTCAGTTCTGAAATCGCCTTGTTGCGTTTGTCATCATAAGCGGCGATACCGCTAATCTCGTCAATGATTTCTCGTCGACGTTTGGCTGAGCGGCGAACGATTTCAGTGATACGCCCTTGGGCAATCAGCTGCTGGCCACTTGAATCGATCTTGGCAGATTCAAGGACCTTCTCTAATTCGGAGCGTGAACAACTCTTTCCCAAGAATGTGTAGGTTGAAGACTTGCGCGTGATTCTGCGGCCGATTGTGATCTCAGGTAGTTGTTGCCCGTCCTCGAGAAGGGCGTTGAACTCTCCGTCGCCGTTGTCAAGATGAAGAATCACTTCAGCCGAATTAGCTGCCGGATATTTATCTCCGCCATTGAAGATAAGATACTCGAATCGTTCAGCGCGAAGATCGGATGACCGTCGTCCCATGACAAAGCTTACAGCATCGAATAGGTTCGACTTGCCGGATCCATTCTCTCCAACGATGGCCGTCATTCCCTCGAAAAACGGAATGACCGTTTGCTTGCGGAATGACTTGAATCCTGTGAGTTCGACCTGTGAAATGCGTGTCATCTGCGAGACCTCGTACTCCGTTGCTGCTCGGGAAAGAGGTCGAGTTGAGCTAGAGAACTGTCGGAAAAGGGAACTTGCTTCTCGAGGAGTTGCTCAATCTTGTAACGATTGTAGTCATTGGGCTCAGATGTGCCGTCCTCCCATCGCATAATGGATGGAATGGAAACGCCGAGCTGTAGGGCAATTGCCCGCTTGCTCCACCCGTTTCTGATGCGGAAGCTGTTTAGTCTTCTCCCTAGCTCATCCATACAGCACCCCTCCAGCAGTTTACCAATATAACTTTTGTTACACCTGGCTGCAAAGAAAAGGAGAGGGGCGCGTGGCCCCTCTCGAGAATGGTCCCCTCATCTGTTCATCGGAACACTCTTACGTGCTGCCGAGGAATCCCCAGATCAGTGCGCCAACTCCTGCGAGCAGGCCAACGATCGAGATGAAGTAGAGGGTATCAATTTGTGTCTGAATGTCGTCGCCGGACTCTAATGCAAGCAGGCGGGCATCGTACTCAGCCAAGATTTCTTGGTTCGCGGCAATGACGGAATCGCGTGTGCCGGCCATTTCGTCGGAAAGACTGGCGATCGCGTGATCGAAGCCTTCCAGTTTGGCACG
>CAZKDW010000059.1:0-1847 GCA_964551625.1 uncultured Thermotogae bacterium
CTCAACTGCACACTTGATGGGGATCAAGAATGGAGATCAAATCCTTCGCATTGGGCAGTTTGAGGTTTTCAATCAAATAGACCTTAGCATTGCCATGATGGTTAAGTCTCCTGGAGATCAGGTAGAGGTCGAACTCATCCGCGATGGAGAGACGCTTGTCTTGATGGGAGAGGTTCCTGCTGCGGAGATGATCTACAGACGCGATGTGCCGACGGCTTCGATCCATGCTGTGGCTAGTGGCAATCAGATTGAGGTTTCGGTAAGTCATGTGGGCGGCTATACACTCCTGATCAGTAGTCGGCAGTTCGATCTGTCGCAACCCATCGTTGTAACGACGAATGGACAGACGAGTTTCTCAGGGGTGGTCAGTCCTGATATTCGATTTATGCTCGAACGTGCTGCCGAGGATTTCGATCGCCAGCTGATCTATGAAGGGTTCATCGAGGTCGAGGTCCCTGCGATCCCGTAGTGGCCCATCGACGACTAATCTTGCGAATCTGCTGGTGTCGGCAGGCGGTGGCTCCGGCAGGGATACTCCTCTTGATCCCTCTGTCTCATGTTTGCTCCAGTATTGGTCGTTCTCCAACACATACAGGATATGCCCCGAATGGCGGGTCTTGAACTCGACCTACCATTGAAAGAGACTTCGTATAAGTCGTTCTCAGAGCCAAAGGAGGCAGTGTGCTTGGTTCAATTCTTGATCTTCACGGACTGTTCCCGCCAATTCCTACGCCATTTGACGAAACGGGTGCCATCGATTCAGCTGCATTGGCCGAACATATTCGTTTTCTAAGCGCATTCGATCTCAGTGGGTACGTTGTCTTGGGTTCCAATGGCGAAGCCGTTCATCTCAGTAACGATGAACGTGATCGGCTAGTGAAGATGGCACGGGCACTTGTTCCCAAGGATCGGCTATTGATTGTCGGAACGGGATGCCCTTCGACGAGGCAAACGATTGAAACGTCGAAGCAGGCGGCCAGCCTTGGCGCTGATGCTGTCCTTGTTCTGCCTCCCCACTACTACAGGGGGCGGATGACGATGGAAGCCCTTGCAGCGCACTTTCATGCAGTCGCTGATGCCATCGACATTCCTGTGATCATCTATAACATGCCCGCCTGTACAGGCATGGATTTGGATACGGTTACGATTGCAGCTATTGCCGAGCATGCCAACATCATTGGACTCAAGGATTCGGGCGGTAACATCGCGAAGCTGGGAGTCCTGCATCAGATGCTGGGGGATGGCTTTCAGATTCTGGCCGGTTCAGCGAGCTTTCTCCTTCCTGCGTTATCTGTTGGAGCGGTTGGCGGTGTGCTGGCGCTGGCCAATATCGCGCCTGCTCAGTGTCTCTCCATTCAAGAGCATGTGCTGGAAGGGAACTGGGACCGAGCGCGTGAGATTCAAGTGCAGCTTATTGAGGCAAACACAGCTGTTACCAGTCGATGGGGCGTTGCTGGCTTGAAGGCGGCGATGCAGATGATGGGCCTGCCTAGTAGCTTCGTTCGCGCACCATTGCTTGACTTGAGAGAGCCTGATCTTGGGCAAGTGAAACAGATCTTGAAGACGTCGAATATTCTGTAATTCTGAGCTGAAGGAGACACCCAGATGAAAGATCGCACCTTGTTGATGATTCCCGGACCGATCGAATTTGAACCCGAGGTATTGCAGGCACTGGGCGCACCCACAGCCAGTCATGTTGCCCCCGATTTCATCGATGCTTTCGGAAGAAGCCTGGAGAACATGCGAGACGTCTGGCTTGCGCCTGAAGGGCAGCCCTTCATCGTCGCAGGTTCTGGGACATTGGCCATGGAATTGGCGGGAGCCAACCTCATTGAGCCGGGAGACCG
>CAZKDW010000059.1:1947-4186 GCA_964551625.1 uncultured Thermotogae bacterium
CTGTCGATTGTTGACGGGGTTTGTTCTGTGGCTGGCGAGGAAATCCGGCAAGGCGAATGGGGCTTGGATGTTGTGCTAACTGCATCTCAGAAGGCCATCGGAGTGCCTCCAGGCCTTGCGTTGCTGATGGCGAGTCCTCGTGCTATGGACGCCTTCGCGTCCAGATCAACAACCGTGCGCAGCTACTATGCTGACTGGACCAAGTGGCTACCCATCATGTCTGCTTACGAGGCACGGAAGCCCAGCTATTTCGGCACCCCCGCTGTCAATCTGGTGGCTGCTTTGGATGTGAGCCTTCGCCAGATTCTTGCAGAGGGAATGCCTTCGCGCTTTGTCCGGCATCTCCGACTGGCCAGTGCCTTTCGAGCCGGCATCGAAGCCCTCGGAATGGGATTCGTAGCAACCGAGCCTGAGGAGCGAGCAAATACGCTGACGGCGTGCTGTTATCCTGAAGGTGTTGCAGCCTCGGATCTGCTGCCTGCAATTAAGGACGCTGGCGTGATTGTCGCTGGTGGCCTCCATCCCGAGATCAAGTCCGAGTACTTCCGCGTTGGCCACATGGGTGCTGTTCGGGTGGGCGATATCTTGGCAACCCTGGGTGCGATTGAAACAGCGCTCAGACACGTTGGGCACAGTTTCCAGGCAGGCATCGGTGTCGCGGCAGCGATGAAAAGCCTAGTTGAGCAAGACGTCTAATCTGCCCATTGCCCTCATCTCAGCTGCCGACTGCGGTCTCTCAGAAGCGATGATCTGTGTTTGCCTGTTCAAAGGCATAGGCATAGCGGATGAGCTTGGCATCTTGCCAAGCAGTGGAGAAGAAGGACAGCCCAATTGGCAATCCTTCGGCGAATCCTGCCGGAACGGTAATGTGCGGGTATCCGGCTACAGCAGGGGCTGACGAACATTGTCCGCCGACCCAGACATCGCCAAGGATGTGGTCGATCAGCCACGCAGGTCCGCCTGTTGGAGCGACGAGGGCGTCCAACCGGTCAGTCAAGAGTGTGGCATCGATGCCCTCTTCTCGAGTCAGCCGATGGTTAGCACTCAGTGCATCAATGTAGGCGGGGTCTGTCAGCGGACCCTTTGCTTGAGCCATCTCCATCAGCTCTTGCCCGAAATGGGGCATTGTCTCATCGGAGTGCTCTTGGTTGAACTCGATAATCTCAGCCAAGTTGCGAACCGGCGCACTAGGGCCAAGCGATGCGAGGTAGGCATTCAGATCGTTCTTGAACTCGTACAGCAGTACTTCAAATTCCGACTCGCCCCACTTTCCGTCTGTTGCAATGGCCACTGGATCAATGATCTCTGCGCCGAGTTCACGCAGTGTATCGAGGGCCAGGTCAATCAAACGGTCGATCTTTGGATGCGATCCGAAATACGATCGCACGACGCCAATCCGCGCACCTCTGAGAGCCGTCGCTGTCAGGCCACTGAGGAAGTTCGTATCGCATCCACCTTCGGGCCGAGACGTCGATGGATCAAGTGGATCGTGTCCTGTTAGGGCGCCGAGAAGCAATGCTGCATCCTCGACTGAACGAGCCATTGGGCCGGCTGTATCTTGGCTATGGGCGATGGGAATGATGCCTGTTCGACTGACCAGGCCAATGGTCGGCTTGATGCCAACAACGCCACAGGTCTGTGCTGGGCAGACGATAGATCCGTCCGTTTCTGTCCCGATAGAGATCGGACAGAGCCCCGCTGCGACTGCCACAGCTGATCCTGAACTTGAGCCACAGGGCGATCGCAACGGATCGTGAGGATTGAGCGTTTGTCCTCCGAGGCTACTCCAGCCGCTGATCGAGCGTTTCCCGCGGAAATTGGCCCACTCAGATAGGTTCGCCTTGCCGAGAATGATGGCGCCTGCTTCTCGCAAGCGCGTGACAAGAAATGCATCGTGAGCTGGGATATTGTCCTTCAGTGCGAGGGATCCAGCCGTTGTCATCATGCCATCTGCCGTGTCGATGTTGGCCTTGATCACCAAGGGGATGCCGTGCAGAGGGCCTCGGTCATGTCCCTGGGCACGCTCGGTGTCGAGCTGTTTGGCGATTGCGCGTGCATCGGGATTGACCTCGATAATGGAGTGAAGGCCATCCTCACCTTGATCGATCTGTTCGATTCGCGACAAGCAGTCCTCGACAATTTGCAGGCTGCTGGTTCCCCCTGTGTCCAAGGCTTGTTGGAATTGACGAATACCCTGTTGATCCATCGGCGGCCTCCTGATCGTGATCCCATAATCTTC
>CAZKDW010000059.1:4286-8278 GCA_964551625.1 uncultured Thermotogae bacterium
GACTGAACCCCTATCTGGTATTGCATGCAGATTGGTTGGTACGGCAGTCTAGGCTGGCGTCTTCCGCTTCCATGCTCGTTGAATCACCTTGCGTGTCTCAGTTGCCACCATAGGAATGAGGGCAAATGGAAGAATGAGCCCCCACGCTCCTGCCTTGAGGCTGTGAATATCAAACATCGAGGGAAGCGGAGGGATGTACAGCACAACCAGCAATAGTGCAGCTGACGAGAGGACGGCCACTTGCATCCAGCGATTTGACCGCCATCCAAGACGAAGTACGGGAATGTCTTCTGATCGCACACTGTAGGCACGGAAGAGCTCTGCCAGAACGAGAGTGGCAAACGCCATCGTTCCTGCCATAGGTGCCCAGGTGCCTTGGCGAGCCAGCATGAAGACCCCAAGGATGCTGCCGGCAAGAGCCGTGGACTGAACAAGGAATCCGCGCAACATCCTGCGGTCGATGATCGGTTCGTTTGTTGGTCGAGGTGGTCGCGCCATGATCCCCGGTTCCTCCTTCTCCAAGGCAAGGGCTAGGGCGGGGGCTCCATCGGTCACCAAGTTGAGCCACAACAGCTGGATGGCAGTCAGTGGCGCTGGCCATCCAACCATCGTTGCCACGAAGAGAATGGCAATCTCGGCGAAATTACAGGTAAGAAGGTAGAAGACGGCCTTGCGAATGTTGTCATAGATGACGCGGCCCTGTTCTATGGCAGAGATGATGGATGCGTAATTGTCATCGACAAGCACCATATCTGCCGAGTCCTTAGCCACGTCCGTGCCTGTGATACCCATTGCGATTCCAATATCGGCCTTCTTCAGAGCGGGCGCATCATTCACGCCGTCGCCTGTCATAGCGACGATGTGTCCTTCGGCTCGCAAGGCTTCGACAATACGAACCTTGTGTTGCGGCGATACCCTGGCGAATACGTCAATGCTCTCGATCTGTGAGGAGAGAGCCTCAGCAGACATTGCCTCCAGAGACGCTCCTTCCATGACTACGCCATTAGGACGAAGGATGCCAATCTGGCGAGCTATGGCCTCTGCCGTCGCAGCATGGTCTCCCGTAATCATGATGGTGCGAAG
This sequence comes from uncultured Thermotogae bacterium, assembly GCA_964551625.1. Taxonomy (GTDB): domain Bacteria; phylum Bipolaricaulota; class Bipolaricaulia; order UBA7950; family UBA9294; genus SPBW01. Next base: position 5,370 of record CAZKDW010000059.1, read on the forward strand.
GCCTGCAGCCTTGGCAGTTGCTACAGCTTGAGCCACCTCAGGCCTTGGGGGATCCTGCATGGCAACCAACCCGAGAAAGATGAGATCCGTTTCAACGTCCTCTGCGGCTGGCTCGGCACTTATGTGATCGATCCGGCGATAGGTCATGGCCAACACGCGAAGTCCGCGCGCTCCCATCTCGCTGTTGGCATTCTGAATTGTTGCTAGCATTGCCTGCGACAAAGATTGCACACCAAGCGGTGTGTCGATTTGCGCGCAGAGCGGGAGCAGGCCGTCCACAGCGCCCTTAACGAGCGCAACCGCTTTGGAGCTCCCATCAGCGAATGCTTCGAGTCGATGCGCTTCGTGAACTGTGGTCATTCGCTTGCGCTTGGAATCAAATGGAACTTCGGCCAAGCGCGCGAGTTCCTGGGTTGGATCGAGCCCAACGTTCTGTGCGGCAATGAGCAGCGAGCCTTCTGTGGGATCGCCAATGAATTCAGTCTCAGCGTCAGGTGTGAGCTTGGAATCATTGCAGAAGATCCCAACAGTGAGGGCCTTCTTTAAGGTCGCGTGTTCTTCTCTTGCAATCAGGCCTTTCTCTAACAGGTACGGCTTGTCAGAGGAGTTCAGTTCTTGGGAGAGTTGGTAGATGTGTGTGGTTGTCCAAGCTTCTCTTACAGTCATGCGATTCTGTGTGAGCGTACCTGTCTTGTCTGTGCAGATGACAGTGGCTGAGCCAAGTGTCTCAACAGAAGGGAGCCGGCGAACCAGCGTGTTGCGTGCCAGCATCTTCTGTGTGCCGAGAGCAAGCGTCATTGTGACAACGGCAGGTAGCCCCTCGGGAACGGCGGCTACAGCGAGACTTACTGCAACGATGAACAGGCCTGTCACAATCTCCCTTTGCGAAGCCCAGAACGAGGGAAACCCCTGCGAGAAGAGTGTTCCCAGGTCGGCGCTCCGAAGGATTCCCACGATAAATACCAGTCCACAGACAATCAGGACGCCGGCTCCCATGACACGCCCAAATGCTTCCAACTTGCGCTGCAAGGGTGGGGGCGCATCATCCTCTTCGAGCAATGTCGCGATGCGACCAACTTGTGTGCCATGTCCTGTGTCTGTGACAACGCCCATGCCGCGTCCGTAGATCACCTTCGTGCTAGCAAACACAGAATTCAGGCGATCGGCCAATTGCGTATTCGAGTCGAGTAAGAGCTCGGAGTCCTTGATCACGGGGGCTGATTCTCCCGTGAGAGAAGCTTCCTCAACCTGCAGGCGAGACGATTCAACCAGCCTTAGGTCTGCTGGGACCACGGTGCCCGCTTCAAGGAATACCAGATCGCCGGGAACTAGATCGCGCGCTGGAATCAGCTGCATCTCTCCACCGCGAAGCACACGGGCATCCGGAGCGGCTAGCGCTTTCAGACTCTGTAGTGCACGTTCTGCTTTGCGTTCCTGCAGCGCGCCGACGAGAGCGTTGAGAAGGATGATGGCGAGGATCACGGCGGCTTCGATCCAATCTCCGACCCAGATTGATACGATGACAGCTGCGGCGAGGATCAAGATGAGGAAGCTTCGGAACTGTTGAACCATCGTCGCAAAGAAGGATGGTGACTTCTTCCCGCGCAGCTGATTAGACCCGTGCGTTTCGAGGCGCTGCCTAGCTTCCTGTTGAGACAATCCATCTTGGCGAGAGACGTCAAGATGCCTCAGCACGCCTTGGATTGAAAGTGTATGAGGGAGTTCAAGCGAAGGCTTATTCGACGATTGTGAGATCGGCATAGACAATGGCTTCCTTTTCATCAACAGGCTGATAAGCACAGTCTACTAGTTCCGCGCAACACCCCCAAACGCTCTGGCTGCTGGAGGTGTTGAAGGCGAGTTGCCAATCCAAGGCAGGTCGTTTGGGCCATGCAAGAGGTTTTGCCTATGTCAGAATTCAAATGTGATGTGGATGACACCAATTCTTGACTCGAGTGTATAGAATCTATCTGGTACTGGAGGTGAGCGCTGTGCGTTCAAAGTGGGCAAGAATAAGTTGGCTGGTTTTGTTCCTAACCATGGTCGTTGGTGGCGCAGCGATGGCATCATCGCTATTTGGCACGAGCTACGATGTTGGGGAAGAGATTCAATTTCAGGTGCAGGACTCAACGACGTGGTGGTGGGGTTGCTGCGCGTGCGAGGACAGCCTGGTCCTAGGCTGGCGCATTGTCAATCTATCGGGTCAAGTCGTCTACTCTGTTATCCACGACGCTCCTGTATCCTCAGCGATTTGGCAGGGCAGTTGGCTGCAGCTTGATATGAACGGACTTGCTGTTAGCGCGGGGCAATACAAGCTTCTAGTTGATACCTCGGCTGGCACACTGTCTCGATGCTTCACGATTCAAGATCCCTGCGGATGTAATTGGTATCCATCAGCGTGCACGTCCTGCGCTTGCGAAGACGTGGCTACGATTACCAATTGCTCGTGTAGTACGACGCTTGTGTTTGTTGAGGATTGCAATACCGGAAACTTCCCCTTCTTCTTGTGGGGTTGCAACTCCTGTAACTCCTGCAACTCGGGTTGCCCGTAAGAGCTTGATTCAGATTCATTAACACGGGAATGAAGGCCTATCCTTCGTTCCCGTTTTGTCTTGACTGGGTCCGTGGTTCAGGATACGCTTTTGTCTATCGCGAGGGTGGCGGAATTGGCAGACGCGCTAGCCTTAGGAGCTAGTGCCTTCGGGCGTGCGGGTTCGAATCCCGCCCTTCGCAGTTGAAAGGCTCAGTGCTGCCAACTATAATGACACAGTTACTAGGGACAATTGATTGCGTCATTGTTGTATTAGTTGTGAGAAGCACCTGGTAACAATAACGGCAAAGCATCTATGCGGGACCTTTGTGCGGGAATAGCTCAGCGGTAGAGCGCTGCCTTGCCAAGGCAGAGGTCG
>CAZKDW010000060.1:0-5281 GCA_964551625.1 uncultured Thermotogae bacterium
GTGGACCTGCCTGGATTCGAACCAGGGACCTCCCGCTTATCAGGCGAGCGCTCTAAACCAGCTGAGCTACAGATCCAGAATTGGCCACAATGTTAGCCTGCAGAGTACAAGCTGTCAAGGAAGCTATCTGCTAAAATCCCCATCCTGCGGACGGTTTACTCTTCTAGCGATTCTTCGGCTGCCTTGATGCGAAGCGCGTCGGTTAGCTCTTCAAATCCACCTTCCAGCACGCCATTCAGATCGTGAAGCGAGAGCCCAATTCGGTGATCGGTGACGCGATTCTGAGGAAAATTGTAGGTTCGTACCTTCTCGGAACGATCACCTGAACCAATGTGTTTGCGCCGCTTGGCTGACAACTCCGCCTGCTGCTCTTGCTCAATGCGGTCTTGAAGTCGCGCTCGCATGACGCGCATGGCTTGGGCTCGATTCTTGAGCTGAGACTTCTCATCCTGGCAGCTAACAACGATGCCAGTTGGCACATGCGTAATGCGAACGGCCGAATCCGTTGTGTTGACGGATTGCCCACCAGGACCCGAAGATCGAAAGGTATCAATTCGCAGGTCGTTGGGTTCAATCGACACTTCGACTTCCTCGGCTTCCGGCATCACGACTACGCTGGCTGTCGATGTGTGTATGCGCCCTTGAGACTCGGTTTCAGGCACTCGTTGTACGCGATGTACTCCCGATTCATAACGGAAGACTCCGTAGGCACCTTTCCCCTCGACCGTAAATATCAGCTGCCGGAATCCGCCAATTGGAGTGGGATGGCTGTCCAAAAGCCCAATCTTCATCTTGTGTTTCTCTGCGTAGCGTGTATACATGCGCAGCAGGTTGCCTGCGAACAGAGTCGATTCATCGCCGCCGGCACCGGCACGGATTTCCACGATAGCCGTTTTGAGATCATTTGGATCCGGAGGGACGAGGACTTGTTTGATCTTGATATCAAGCTCCTCGAGTCGCGCACGATCCTCGAGCAAAGCGGCTTCCAACTCTTCCCGCAGATCCTTTTCTGTCTCCAGCATCTCTTCTTCCTCTTCAATCGAGGATCGCACCCGTTCCCATTCTTCGCCGACTTCAATGAGGTCACGAAGCCATGCATATCGTTGCGTGATCTCGCGATACTCGGGGCTTGTGACAATGGCAGGATCCGACATGCGCGTCTCGATTTCGGACCGTTCAGTCCGGGCAAGCTCAAGTCGTTCGGGAATTGATATGGGAGACATGATGGGTAAACGTACGGAAACGCCGAAGCTGTTTCAAGACGGAGGGAAGGAAACGTGCTGGCGGAGGAAGCCAACTTCTTCTCTTAAGGCGATAATTTGCTGCTGTTTGTCGTCAAGGCGACAGTAGAGTTCGCTGATGAGCTCGTGGGCGCCAAGGACGGTCTCCTGGCGCTGCTGCTTCATCTGTGCTCGAAGGAAGACGACTTGTTCAGCCAGTATCCGCTCAACATCCGACGCCCAGTCAAGGCCGTCAAGCGTTGCCTCAGTTAGTAGCTTCTGTACAAAGTCGTTGGTTCCCATCACGCGTTGATACTATGTGACTCGACCCCATCAAGAACGGACATCCGACCCATTGAGAGAGGACGTTGCTTCGCTTGCTACTCAGACCTGGGGGCGGTCAACGCCCACGAAAGTCCGTTCGGCTCACTGCTATTGTCGACAAGGCCACTGCAGTTCAGAGCTAGAATCAAACGCAGCAAGGAGATACGAATCTATGGCAAAGATTAGGGTTGATGCGACAGCATGTAATCGCTGCGGACTATGTGTCGATGTATGTGCAATCGCCCACGTATTTGAGATGAGAGATGAGAGCTCTGTGCCCGTCAACTCAGATGCCTGCTGGAACTGCGGACAGTGCGTAGCCGGTTGTCCGACAGACGCCATCGATCACGACTCCTTCCCACCAGAGAATCTGCCCTTGATCGAGAAGAAGGAACTGCCTGGCAGGGAAGCGTTGGTCTCCGGATTCCGTATGCGGCGATCCCAACGCGCCTTTCAAAACACTCCCATTGATCGTGATGTTATCCGCGATCTTGTCAGCCTAGGCCGGTGGGCACCGACAGCAAGCAATAACCAATCTGTCGCTTGGCTCGCATTTGATGACCCAGCACGTATTGACGAACTCAGCCGCGGCACTGTGGATGAGATGTCTCGCTTCGTTCGCATGGCCAACAACCCACTGATTCGTTTCATCTTGCCCCTATTCATCGGGCGAAGTGCAAGCCGCCAACTTCGCAACGCCTCTGGACTTGTCAAGCGACTACAGAGTGCGCGCAATGGCGGCGAGGATCCAATCTTCTATCACGCTCCCGTGGTCCTCATCGGCCACTGCCCAGCCCGGAATCGATTTGGGCGCGATGATGCCGTCTATGCAGCCTACAACATGATGCTGACCGCCGAGAGCTTCGGATTGGGGACGTGTCAGATTGGCTTCTTCCAGATTGTGGCTGAGAAAAGCGGTCGGTTGCTGAAACAGCTTGGGCTTCCCAAGGGTCGAGCCCCTCAGATTGCCATCGCCATCGGCTATCCTCGCCACTCATTCCGCAGAGGACTTCCTCGCAGGATCCCAAATCTCACCTGGAACAGTCGCTAGTTCTCAACACAGTTGTTGATCCAATCCTATCGAATTTCTATCCTCTGCTCTGTTACTTTCTGCCGAGGAGATTGTCTATGACGTTCGAGCAAGTCCATGCCTACCTGCTGTCCCAGCCGGGAGCTGTCGAGGATCATCCCTTCGCACCTGACATTCCCGTCTACAAGATTGGCGGAAAGATGTTCGCCTACTCGTCTCCCAATAGCGTTCCTCCTAGTATTACAATCAAACTCGATCCACTCCTTGGCCAGATGCTGCGGTCGACATACGAGGCTGTCCAAGCTGGATACCACATGAACAAGGATCATTGGAATACGATTACCCTCGATGGCAGCATTCCTGAAGAGGAATTGCTGTCATGGATCGACGAATCCTACACACTCGTTCACTCCAGCCTAACCAAGAAGGCCAAACAGCGGCTGGCAGATGCCCTGGCAACTCGCTGACGATTCCTAGCCTGTTCAGGAGTTTTGGAGAAAGACTCCTCCTGTCTCGCCAAGTCGCAAAGCCCGCAAAGGAAACCATTTACGGTGTTGTTCTAGGCTTAAATATGGTATCGAAGTCAGGTGACTCTTTGCGCCCTTCGCGTGCTTGGTGTGAGATAGGCGTCGATCGAATGTGTCCTCAATCTGCGTCTTGCATTTCTCTGCGCTCTTTGCGGCTTGGCGAGAGGATGCTGTTTGGGTATTGCTTCGCAACCTTTGCGGCTTTCTCTTCTTCGATTCACCTCGCACTCTGTTGGAACGATTGCAGCATCCCCGCATAATGGATTCATTACATCAACGAAAAGGAGCCCGATGAAGAGCCGTATTTTTCGATTCGAGTCTGAGGACATCGTTGTCACTTGGGATTATGTGCGCTGTATCCATGTGGAGGCATGTATCCGAGCACTTCCTGTTGTATTTAGTCGCGATCGACGTCCATGGATTGATCCCTCATTGGCCACCGCTGATGAAGTGGCTGCTGCCTGCGAAGCATGCCCAACAGGAGCCCTACACTACGAACGATTGGACAGCGGCACTGAAGAACAGACGCCCGATCACAACACGTTGACTGTGTCCTCGGATGGCCCCTTGTTTGCCAAGGGCGATCTGAAGATTACAGCAGAATCTGGCGAGCTACTCCTGAAAGAGACGCGAGCTGCCTTGTGCAGATGCGGTCAATCAAAGAACAAACCACTATGCGACGGCCGCCATCACGAAGCCGCGTTTTCCGCCGACAGTGCGTTGACACCGACTGCTCTCGAGCGAGATGATGGTGAGGAGCCCGAGAGATGCTCTCTGACCATTCGCGCATCTGATCCCGGTCCTCTGATGATTCGAGGATCTGTCGAACTAACCAGTGATGGTGGCAATGGCTGTGCCCATGTACGCACGGGAGCACTCTGTTGTTGCGGCAAGTCCAAGAACAAGCCGTTTTGTGACGGCAGCCATGCGAACCCATGAGCACCACTCCACCTGAGGCCAAGCGATTGCCCTTGACCACTGTCGGCCGCCCCATCGATCTTCGTTATCCGACCAATCTGGCCATCGTCCTGCTCTCACTCGTAACGTTTGCTGCCGGGATTTGGACGATGACAATGCGCGGAGAATCCTTCGTTGCCAGCGTACCCCACAGCTTGGCTTGGGCGGGTATCGTGTTCTTGAGCTGGGCACTGGCTCGAGAAGTCGACCCTGATCGCTGGTATTCAGCGTTCTTTGCTGCCGTAGGTGGCTTCATTGCAGCATCAATGTACGCGCCGTCACCACTTCTGACGAGCTTCTGGTTATTGATCGCGCTTCGCTTCATCAACCGCAGCACCGGCTATCCACCAGGCTTGCTGGATATGCTGGGCTTATGCGTGATCAGTGCGTGGTTGGGATGGACAACCCATTGGACGTTTCCTTGGCTTACACTACCTGTGTTGTTGTTCACTGGGCAACGTCCTCGCCCTGCAACAACGCAGATCGTCTTCGGGGCAACCATCGCTGCAGCGGGAATCGCTGTTGGAATAGCAAATGGATGGGTTATGCCTCTCAGTCCAATCGCAAGTTCCCTCGAAGCCAAGATTATCATTGCGATCACTCTGGCTTGCACATTCGTCATTCGCTCGTATCACCATGCTTCGAGTCTGGCAGACAGAACTGGCGAACGTTTGGAACCGAAGCGCATCCAGTGGGCACTGGTCTGGGGCTTGAGCGTGGGCATCATTCTCACATTCGGCGCTGGCGTTCCCCTTCTGCGGGTCAGCCCTTTGTGGGCTGCTTTGGCGGGGGCTTTTGTGGGCTGGGGATTCCAGAGGCTCTGGACACACACGAAGAACCTGAAGCGCTAGTCGCTGCGAGATTCCAAACCTAAGGGCAAGCATCGCTAGATAAGATCGGCTTGCCTTTCCAGCCTACATGTGCAGAACGCTTCTTTGGGACGGCTACTCGCCAAACGCGGGTAGCTTCTTAGTTAATCAGCTACTCCGACGTCCGAGAATCGCCAAAGCGATTCTCGCATAGGGCTCCCGCGCATCCAAGCCGAACGACATGAGCCACCTGCCTGCACGTAGCTGCTCTCGAGAGCAGCTACTGCGACATCGGAGAATTGCAGAGGCGATTCTCGCATAGGGCTTCGTCATCGCTCCTATTCGGGCGAAACCGACGCATACTTCCAATCGATGAACTGTCGAATACCATTCATGATGCCTTGCGCAATCTTG
>CAZKDW010000060.1:5381-8246 GCA_964551625.1 uncultured Thermotogae bacterium
ATACTTCCAATCGATGAACTGTCGAATACCATTCATGATGCCTTGCGCAATCTTGGCTTGGTAGGCTGGATCAATAAGGTTCGCTCGTTCAGCATCGTTAGTGATGTAGCCCGTTTCCACTGACACCGCTGGCATTGCTGTTCGCTGTAAGTACGATTCTTGCGAACGAGTCCCACGATCGCGCGCACCCGTAATCTCAGTCAAGGCATCTTGTATCAGCTCTCCAAGAATCCAACTGTCGTCATCCAACTCGCGTGTGTCATCGATGATCGTCTCGACACCATCGGGAACGTCCGTCGTGTAGGAATTGACATGAACTGTCACATACAAATCGGCCCCAGCCGCTTCTGCTTGCGCGATGCGATCCTCAAGAGCAATGAAAATATCAAGCGTACGAATTCGCGCCGCCACCAAATCCGGTTGCACATTGACTAGGTCCGCCAGCATCCCGGCAATGACCAAGTTGATGTCCTTCTCCATGACATCGTCACCCATCGCCCCGGGGTCGCGCCCGCCATGCCCCGCATCAATGGCAATCGTATACACGGGTGCTGGCTCAGGCTGAGGACCCCACTTGAATGGATCGAAGACAAACAGAACTGCCGCAGCAGCGGCAATCAATACGACAACAGCGATCAGAACTACCCCTCGTCTAGTCATGAAGTCAGGATACTCGATATTGGCAGTCTGCGACCAGCTCGATGTGTTACTTGTGTTGAGAGCTTGGCTACGGCTAGACTTCGTGCATGAAAACTGATCCGTTGACTGTATCTGAGCTTCTTGATCTCGTGGAAGAGACATTCGACTCTTGGATGCAGCTTCTCGAATCCGCACCAAGTGACAGGATGGACGAACCCGGTGTTGCAGGAAGCTGGTCGTTGAAGGACATCATCGCCCACATCACATGGCATGAGGAGCAAATGATCGAAGTAATGAAAACGCGTGCGCTGGTTGGATCTGAGTGGTGGCAACTGCCCACGCACGAGCGGAATGCACGGATCTACGATGAGTACAAATCTGTGCCTCTATCAGACGTCCTCGATCATGCCATCGCCATGCATGAGCAATTGATCCATTGGATCAGCACGCTGGAGGACGCCGACCTTAACGAACCCAATCGTTTTGAAGAGATGCCTGAGGACTGGCTATTCGGCGAAATCCTCGCCCAAAACACCTACCTTCATTACGGTGATCATGCCGCCACTGTGGCGCGCTGGCTCACCAACCAAGAGAATCGGAACTAGCTTCCGATTCTCAAAGGAACTCAATCTGAAGATTGAGTTCCCGATCATTGCAGCACCTATCGCCAGACGGCTATCAAGTCTTGTGAACAACACAGATACCTAGCGCCGACTCACATCATACGATTCCTGCTTGCCGACGGAGAGAATCGGTCTCGCCCGATTCTCCAAGCAACTCAATCTTAAATTGAGTTGCCGAGTTCCCATTCTCCAAGCAACTCAGCTATGCTGAGTTGCCCTTTGCCAAATGAATCGTCAGCACGGGACATTCAGCAATTCGAATGACCTTCTCGAAGACAGACCCGAAGATGCGGTGCCGCCAGCCCGTCTCGCCATGAGTGGAGACCACAATCAGATCTACATCTTCTTCGTTAGCCACGCGAACGATTTCGTGAGCCGCTTCGCCATGGACAACCAGTGCTCGCGCACTCACAACGTCAGGCACATGCGCTTCCAATCGACTCTGGAGTGACCCCTTGGCTGAGTTTGATAGCTCTTGTTGATAGGCAGCCACATCAAAACCCGCCAATCCCGTCGGCGTTTCCAGTACAGGCACTGGACCTACAACATGCAGCAGGATTAACTCTGCAGAGAACAGCTCCGCTAGCTCGCCAGCCGCCTTGATTGCCCTGCATGCCGGCTCACTGAAGTCAGTCGGACAGAGAATCTTCTTGAACGGCAGCATAACTCTCACCTCCGATCTATTTCCTACATACCAATTGACCCAACAACACCAATCTAGGCTGAATGAGCCGTCGATTCAAGACCCTCTATCGCAAAGCCGAAAAGGGCGCCAAGCGAAACTTAATCCCTCTCCTCCCGCAGAGACGCAGAGACGCAGGGGGGAACTAGAATAGAATACTTGAGCTACAGCCATCAAGAGGGAGGGAACTACCAGGCATTGGGTTAACCCTACAAACTTTGTGCTTTGCCCTTCTCTGCGTCTCTGCGCCTCTGCGGGAGAACGATCTTTGTGTGTTGCTTTGCGTTCTTTGCGGCTTAGCGAGAAACGGGGTTTGTCTCGGTTTCAATTCTCATAAGCACCCGGTAACATACCTACACGCAAAGCGTGTGCCGAATTGGGTGCACGCTTTGTAATCCATATCACAAAAAGGAGGGACGGCATCATGGCAGAGAACAAAGGCGTAACACCTCAGAGTGAAGATTACTCACGCTGGTACACTGACGTCGTCAAGATGGCCGATCTTGCAGACAACTCGCCCGTGCGAGGCTGCATGATCATCAAACCCTACGGCTACGAGCTGTGGGAAAACATCAAGGCAGCCCTGGATCAACGTTTCAAAGCAACCGGGCATAGGAACGCCTACTTCCCGCTGTTTATCCCCATGAGCTTCATCGAGAAAGAAGCGGAACATGTGGAAGGATTCGCACCCGAGCTAGCCATCGTTACACATGGCGGCGGAAAGAAGCTGGAAGAGCCGCTCGTCGTGCGCCCCACCTCCGAAACAGTGATTGGCCATGCATTTTCTGACTGGATTCAGTCCTATCGCGACCTACCCCTGCTGATTAATCAGTGGGCCAACGTTGTGCGTTGGGAGAAGCGTCCACGCCTCTTCTTGCGAACGACTGAATTCCTGTGGCAAGAAGGCCATACCGCCCATGC
>CAZKDW010000061.1:0-7940 GCA_964551625.1 uncultured Thermotogae bacterium
CGTTGGCTCAATCCCGAAGATGCGTCAGAAGCCGAACTCAAGAAGCGCACGCTCACCAACCTCTACAACCAGCGCCCCACCTGGCTCGACCTCGCCCACAAGACCCTCGACAAAGTCGTCCTCGACGCCTACACCTGGCCTCACGACATCACCGACGACGACATCCTCGAACACCTCCTCGCCCTCAACCTTAAACGGGCCTCTAAGGAGGTTTGGAATCAATGATAAAGGTTTACGAGAGGCCCTCCGAGGCCGCATACTGCGGCTTCTACGCAGGCATCACAGCAAGGCGTGCGAGCACGGATTGGTTGACGAGATGACATCTGCAGAGAGCCTCTTCCCCTCCGCCTCATTGGCCGAACTCAGCGTGCGTACTGAATACGAGGCATGGTTTCTTGAGGCGGTGTACGAGATGGGTGGCCTAAGAATTGCCGCTGGCGATCCTGAGCTGTTCAGTTATCCACCAAACGGTAGTCGTCCTGTGTGTGTGAAGTACGCTGCCACAGATATACGCATTGGCGACTGGCGCGGTGGCTTCTTGAAGGAAGGAGCTCCCCTGGTATTCATGACAGCGTTCAAACTTCTCGATATGCTAATTGAATGGGTCTTGGTTCAGAACGGAATCATCTCAACTCATCGCTTCGCAGACAAGATTAGGGCACTGGCGGGACCCGTCCAGTTCCCGACTCTGGTGGAGACGCGCCCGTGGCTTCGAGAGAGATTATGCGCTCTGTACTCATGTCTGGACCCACTTCGCGGCACCATCATCCACGATCGGCGTTTCACGTCAGCAAACGGTTCGCTGGAGGTATCGAGCACCAGGGGCAAAAAAATCGGGCCTGCTGTGACGATCAGCGAAGCAGATTTGCGCAACCTCTCTCTTGTTCTCGTGTCGGTGATTCGATACCTCCAGACCATTTGGACGGTCGACGCATTCGAGGAGAAGCGCCTCCGGCGGTCTCTGGACGAGTTGACGCATCTTCACAAGCTGCCGGGCCTCGGTCAGCTGCCACCTATTCGCCTGACGGTAAGACTATTCGTATGGGATGAAGAGTCAATCACGTTCGACATCGCCAAAGTTCGATCTGACGTCGCCGCCAAGTTCACGAAGGTAGACGCAATCTTTGATGTCTTGATCATTGCCGTGGCCCGCGATGGCACAGGGGCCACGGCGTACCGGATTCCACAGGATGAGCTTCAACATGCCGGAGAGAGATTCCAAGAAGCCCAAGCCAACCTCTCCAATCACGAGTGCGCGCTGCCTGAAGATGTCAATGTTACCGATGTTGCCCGCGATCTTAACAGAACTCGGAGGAAGATCTGATCGGGGGCATACTCGTGTTGCGTCACGAATTTCGGGGACGCAATACTTAATCTCCGGCCCTAACTTCCGTGGGCGGACGACACAGCCGATGGGGGGTTCACCCTGATTGATGAGCGCTTCGCTTCCGAGAGAGACCTTTTCCGCGGTGCAGGCATGCAAGCGGAGCTCCGTGCGATGGCACGAGCTGCTCTTCAGGAAGCTTCTCCAGTCGGAGTTGTTGGCCTGCATCTCCAAGGGAGCAGCAAGACGAGGCGTTTGCTGACAGCTATCTAATATTGCGATTATCAAGTTAGCGAAGGGCGGCGACTAAGTGCATCACATATTGATTTCCATGAGAATGGCTGCTATAGTCCTCTATAGGTATGCATGTAATAGCGCACACAGGGAGGCAGGAATAGTGAGGTCGTGCCTAGACGAGGCAAAGGCCGTTCAGATTGCCGCGCAACTAATACGGCTGGCCGGTGGGCGGGAAAACTACACCAAGCTCATCAAACTTATCTACATTGCTGATCGAGAAGCAATATCTCGTTGGGGACATCCATTGACTTGGGACGAATACTGGTCACTGAAACAAGGCCCTGTCGTAAGCGGCATCATGGACAGAATAAGAGGTACTGTCAGGTCGCAACAAGCTACGTTGTGGGAGCAACACATACGTACAGACAACTACAGTGTGATTATAGTTGCTGATCCAGGGACGTGCCGTCTATCAGAAGAAGAGATCGCGCTGCTTGAACAGATAGCAGAAGACTTCAAGGACTACGACTGGCGAGCAATGATTAACTACGTGCATGGATTGCCTGAGTACAAAGAACCCGAATCTGAGAACGGTCGAAAACCAATCTACTACTCAGACATACTGAAGGCGGTAGGGGTGAAAGCCGGAGAGAAACAACTCGAATCCGAGATGTCGTTGGCGAACTTCCTCCGCGCGAAAATCGGTGAATGCTGACAACACTCTAGGCTATCGGTGTGCTTTTTGGATGCGTGAGAGACACTACCATAGGCCGCATCTGCATTTCATAATTACTCGCCCAGAAGACAGAGCCGGATGGGCACTTGTAGTTGGTGTCACCACAAAGGAGAAATGGAGGGTGGCTGATTTTGTTCTCCATGAGGGGGATCACCAAGCCATTACGTCTGATTGCGTCCTGAGCTACGCAACATTGCAGCTTGCAAATATGGAGAAGCTTGCCCGCGCCTATCGAGAATTCCCCAAGCTTTTTTGGGCCGAGCGCAAAGCATCGCCCGAGCTAGTGACGAGTATTCAGCAAGCGCTGCTTGATAGCGGCATGCTAGAAGGCCAGCATGTTCAACTCGTCACGAAAGCCCAGGAGTACTTGTCTGGGGGGCAGGATCTTTACTTCTAGGATTTCTTCGCTACCAGGATCATGGGCGTTGTGGATGCTAAGTTCAACCATCATCTGTATGACAACAGAGTACGGGGTTATGGGAAGGTGCTCTTCCCTGAATCGAAATGGAAAGGCCCTTGCGGGCCCCCTCACGCTCGCCCTACGCGGGCGATCCGCCTCCAAATAACTGGATTGACAGCAACATACTCTCATACCGCGCTGCTGTCAACTTCTTGACCTGGCCACATCCATCAAGCCACGGCACGCTAACAGGAAGCAGTGATGAGTCGTTCTCCGAATCGACGGACAGATTCTCAGATCTATGCGGCGCTTTGGACCGCATGTTGAAGGACTGTGGGTTTATACTGCCAGCGGGTGCTCAATTGGAACTCTTCGAGGAGAAGACCTGACGAAATGACGAATGACATTGAGCAAGATCTTCGAGAGAAGGTTTGCGAGAGCGTCTCCCTTCATCAAGAGGGGATTGATCGTTTCCGCGTCCTGTCGCCATTCGTTCTGGATGACGGCGATCACCTCTCGATTGTGCTCCGTCGCGAGAATGGCGAATGGACCTTCTCTGATGAAGGTACCACATTCATGCATCTCACCTATTCAATCCCGGAAGCTGATCTCCATCGAGGGAATCGCCAGAAGATTATTAGCAATGCACTGTCGTCCTTTCATGTGAATGATCGGGACGGGGAACTCGTCATGGCTGTGGAAGATGGACAGTATGGGCACGCACTGTATTCGTTTGTTCAAGCGATGCTTAAGGTCAACGATGTTACATTCCTAACCAGAGAGCGTGTGCGATCAACCTTCATGGAAGACTTCCGATCGTTCATGACCGAGACAGTTCCTGAATCAAGACGAACATTCGATTGGCATCATCACGAGCACGACCAGAACAGCATCTATTCAGTCGACTGTCATGTGAATGGCATGCGTCAACCTCTTCTCGTATTTGCTCTGCCCGGCGATGACAAGACACAAGTTGCTACGATTTCGCTCCTGCAGTTTGAGCGATGGGGTCTTCCTTTCCGCTCCTTGGGCATTTTCGAGGATCAGGAACAAATCGCACGAAAGCCTCTAGCTCGCTTCACAGATGTCTGCGAAAGGCAGTTTGCCAGTCTCGCATCAAGCCAGGAGCGTCTGCAGAAGTTCCTCGTCGATGCGATGGAGACGTAGATCTAGCGCAGCATTTCCTTTGGGAGTCGCGGTATCCATTTGAGGTCATCGAGGGATATAGGATCGTTTGGCCGCAGTCAGACGCTCACACGGCATGGTGCCGAGTTTTGTCCCTGGAGGGCACAGCATACACGTATTGGGTCTTGCATTGCCATATTCTTTGTGCGATAGGGCTCGGAAAATTCCGGGGCCCATGTCACGATTCCCCTAAGAGCGACCTGAAGCATAGTTGTATCTTCTAGGAGATTCGCCGAGCAGATCTACTCCGTTTGGTCCTCCAAAACGCGTTGTAGCATCGAAGCAAGAGGAGGCAGGTCGTGCTAAGTCGTTTCCCAAAGAATATCGGAGTCAATACCGAAGTATTCGTGGACAGCAAGGTTGCGCAACCCACGTATCTTCCTCCAGGCAATCGCCGGATAGCGCTCTACAATCTCATCAGGAACAAGGCGAGCCGCCTCACCGATGATGATCAGATTGCGAACCACTGCATCAATAGTTTTCTCATCTTCGTTGAAGTTGCTGTGCGACAGATTCTTCGTCTAGCAGTCAATCTTCTCGATTGCACCAAGCATGTCCTCAATTCGGATACGCCAGTTTCTAGCAAGCATGAACAGCCTCTTTGAGAATCCCGTCTCGTAGCCGTGGAAGCAAAGCTTCCCGGGTAACCAGATCGACACAACAACCTAGAATCTCCTCAAGGCGTTCTCTTACTTCGAAAAACGCGAAGAATCCCACTGGTTTTGCAAACTCGACAAGGATGTCCACATCGCTATCCGGTCCCGCCTCCCCGTGGATTACCGATCCGAATACAGCAAGAGATTGAACGTCCAAAGTTTTCAGTTCTTTCTTATGCAAAACTAACAACCTCAACACTTCGTCCTGTTTCATTCGACTCACCTGCCGCTATCTTACTGCGGTCTTAGGCAATTGGATAGTAAGGAGTGAACAACCTGGTCGTGCTGGCTGCAATTACTCTTGATTTCGGGGACGCAATACTTAACTTGCTGTCTTCCGTATTGCATCCCCGGAATTTCATGAATCGTTCGCCGACCGTTTGTGTCCGGACAACGCGGCCGATGGATAATTTGATCTGATAAACATAGCGCCTCCCCGCCGCCGCAAACGGAGTGTCCCTAGAAGGCACACCACACAAGAAAGAGCACGTCGCACACAGGTTGCGACGCTACATCCATACACAGCGCAACTATTTCGGGGACGCAATACTCAATTTCCTCGTTTCTATGAGCTAAGGATTCGTCCGAGGGCAAGCTCGATCTGATCGATGAGCATCGCTCTTCCTAAAGACTGGAATTGGGACGCCCGACATTGAAACGCATCCCCCTTGACTAACCCGCGCGACCGGTCGACACATGCATACGCCATTCCCCGATTGATCATCAGCTCGACTCGCCGTACGCTAACCACATGGAGGGAATGCCATGAGCAATGAGTTCACTGCGATCATTGAGCAAGACGGCGATTGGTTCATTGGCTACTGCCCAGAAATCCCTGGGGCTAATGGCCAAGGCCAAACTAAGGACGAGTGCATGCAGAGTCTCTCCGAAGCTATCAAGCTGATACTCGAAGACCACCGCGAGAAATGCTAATCTCACGACCACAATGGCATGATTACTTGTATTTCTCTTTACCAATATGGTAATGTCTATTGTTCCTGTCCGGGGTGGGGTTGATGCATGGAAATCCTCTTCAAGAATCGGAAGCTACAGAAAATCATGAGTTCGCAAGCGGAGTTGGTACGCGAGTACGGAGCTGCAAATGCTAGACTCATCATGCGGCGGCTGCTCGTGCTTGATGCAGCGGACTGTCTGGCTGATATCCCCAAGGACCCTCCGGAGCGATGTCATGCATTGATCGGCAAGAGAAAAGGACACTATGCGGTAGATGTGCAACACCCTTATCGCATCATCCTAGAGCCGGCGGATGATCCAATTCCTACTCATGATGATGGTTCGATAGACCTAGAACGGGTTACATCGATTCGAATGCTGGAGGTGACAGACTACCACTAATGAGCGCTGACAAGCGGTACACATTTCAGCCGGATTACACAATTCACCCTGGAGAGATCTTGGGAGAGACGCTTCAGGCTCGTGCGATTTCGCAATCCGAACTTGCTTCGCGTTGCGGACTCTCAGAGAAGCACGTGAGCCAAATCATCAATGGCAAAGCTTCGATTACTTCGGAGACCGCGCTGGTGTTCGAACAGGTCTTGGATGTACGTGCAAACCTATGGATGAATCTTGAATCCAATCACCGTCTTCAGTTGGCAAGAAGAGAGGTGCAAGATCGACTAGCCTCCTATGGTGAGTGGGCAACCCGCTTCCCAATCCAGGCACTGACGAATCTGGGCTGGCTTCCGAAGCAATCCTCTGATACAGACAGCGCACGTGCGCTTCTACGTTTTTTCGGCGTCACAAGTCCTGATACGTGGGAGAAACAATACGAGAAGCTCGCTGTTGCCTATCGCAAGTCACAAGCATTCCAAAGCTCGATCGAGTCCGTTTCGGCTTGGCTACGCATCGGTACGCTTACGGCTGCAAAAACCACTACAGAACCCTTCGACAAGGCTCGCTTTCATCAGGCATTGAGCGAAATCCGTTCTCTAACGCATCTTCCTGCACGCGAATTTGAGCCCCGCATGAAGCAGCTTTGCAGTGATGCAGGCGTGGTTTTAGCCTTCGTGCGAGAACTGCCGAAGATTCGCCTTTCGGGAGCCACTCGATGGGTCTCTTCTGACAAGGCACTGATTATGCAAAGCTTGAGGCATCGAAAGGATGACCATTTCTGGTTCACATTCTTCCACGAAGCTGCGCATGTGCTTCTTCACGGCAAGCGTTCGGTGTTCATCGACGAAGAGTTGATGGAAGATTCCGAAGAGGAACGCAAGGCGGATGCATTTGCCGCCAACCATCTTATCCCCTCGAAGAGCTATTCATCGTTGATCCGATCAGGGCGCCCTTCCAAAGCCGCAGTCGTTGCATTCGCGAAGAATCAAGGGATTGCTCCTGGAATTGTCGTCGGTAGGCTTCAACACGATGAGGTAATCCCATTCAGTTGGTTCAATGATCTAAAGCGCACGTTTGTCTTTTCCGGAGAGTCTGAAGGCTAGCATGGTCCTCTCAATCCCACAATCCGATAAAGATCTTCTTGCCGAGTGTGAGGTAGATACGTTTCGATCGAGCGGGCCTGGCGGGCAGAATGTCAATCGCCGTGAGACAGCTGTGCGATTGCGCCATCTTCCGTCAGGCATCGTCGTCACATGTCAGCAGGAACGCTACCAACTACGCAATCGTCGGATTGCCTTGGCCAAATTGAGAGCACAGCTTGAGGAGCTGGCCAAGCCTGTTAAGAAACGTGTCCCCACGAAGGTTCCTCGTAGCGTTCGCAAGCGCATTCTCTCGACCAAGCGCAAACGCGGACGCGTCAAGGATTCGCGCAAGAAACCACCGATCAACGACTAGAATCCCGTGGATTCGGTTTCAACAAACGGCTATCCTTTGGCTCAATGTCTAGGAGAGAGGAAGCGGTCTCGCTACGAAGAGTCAACTGATCGAACACGCAAGAGCCGGCATCAAGTCGGCCATTTCCTTTATTAGTCGTCAGCCTGAACAGTGGATAGTCACAGCACTTCGCTCCTCACTGGCGGCGTTTCTCTACAACCTTGTTGCCCCCTACTTGTCGATCTACACGCTCGATTTGGGCGCTTCGGCGACTCAATTAGGATTGGTCAATAGCGTTGGGATGATCGTTGCAGGTATCGCAGCACCATTTATCGGGTGGATCATTGATCGCCGTGGCGTCCGACAGATCTATCTTATTGGCATCGCACTCCTGGCGGTTTCCTACTTGGTGTACGGTATTGCATGGACCTGGCCCATGGCCATGCTGGGGATGATCGCTTTTTGGCTCGGGAAGGCTTTGAGTGGCCAGGGATGCTCGACGATTTGCGGCAATTCCATTCGTAGCGAAGATCGCGCTACAGCCATGAGCTTGTGCGAGACGCTCGCTGCTGGCGTACTCGGAATGCTGGCGCCACTGCTCGCCATCGCACTGGT
>CAZKDW010000062.1:0-7898 GCA_964551625.1 uncultured Thermotogae bacterium
GTGTCGCACACATCCCTGAAGATCGCTGGGAATTGGGCCTCGTACTGCCATTCACGCTCGCTGAGAATGCCATCCTCGGTGTTCATCGATGGAAAGAATTCCGAGGCTTCCTCTCTGTCTTGCGATGGGGAAAGATTAACAAGCATGTTAGAGAACTGATGGATCGATTCGAAATCCGTGCTTCAGGCCCCGGCGCTCCTGCCAAGAGCCTGTCAGGAGGAAACCAGCAGAAACTCATTGTCGGACGAGAATTGGCGAAAGATCCGGCCATCATCGTGGCCGCGCAACCAACGCGCGGATTGGACATTGGCTCTGCTCACTACATCCGCCAAACCCTGGTGGATATGAGAGAGAAGGGCCGAGCCATTCTCCTGGTATCAGCTGATTTAGACGAAGTGCTGGCACATGCCGATCGTGTTGCCATCATGTACGAAGGGCGATTTATGGAGGTCTGTTCTCCAGATGAACTGGATCGAGAGAAAGTGGGAATGCTCATGGGTGGCGTAACCGCAGCAAAGGAGACCGCATGAGTACCAACGAAGCACAACAATCATCTCGCTTGCTACGCGGAGTCCGTCGAACACTGACGGGACTGCACCCGGCACTAGAGTCACTCATTGCCGCGCTCGTTGGGTTGCTCGTGGGCGCCATCCTCATGGCTGTCTGGGGATATGATCCCTGGAGGGCCTACATCGCACTGTTCCAAGGTGCTTATGGAGGATCCTACGAGTGGGCAAGCTCTTTGACGCGAACCACACCCCTTATTCTGACAGCGCTGACGTTCTCGATTTGTCTGCGCGCTGGCATGTTCAATATCGGGGCTGAAGGCCAAATGTATATGGGGGCAACTGCCGCCATCTGCATCTCTTATTTCACTCTACCGTTCGGCCTTCATCACGCAGTAGGGCTCCTTTTTGCTGCGCTAGCCGGTGCGGCATGGAGTCTTATACCAGCAGCGCTGAAGATGATGCGTGGAGTCAGCGAGGTTATTTCAACGATCATGTTCAACTGGATCGCGAAGTGGCTGGCCCTCTATTTGGCCATCTACGTGCTAGTCGATCCGCTTCGAGGCGAGAAGACGGTCTCCATTCCGCTTACAGCGCGATTTCCCCTTCTCGTCCCAAGAACGGATCTCTCGTATGGAATCTTCGTATCCGTCGCCTTTGCACTTTTCATCTATTTCTTGCTTTGGCATACGACTACTGGATACGAGTTGAGGGCAGCTGGACTGAATCCAGCAGCCGCGCGGTACGGAGGCATACGCGACAAGCGAACGATGTTCCTCAGCTTCATTCTCGGAGGCATCGCTGCAGGGTTGGCTGGAGCCACGATCGTCATGGGACTCCCACCAACGTACGCGATTTATGGTGGTGGCGGATTGCCGCAGTTGGTCAATATGGGATTTGACGGCATGGCTGTAGCCATGGTAGGGCGAAATCACCCCATTGGCATCATCATTGCCGCCATATTCTTCGGCGGACTCAATGCCGGAGGACGCGTCATGCAGTTTTATGGCTCCAATCCCGTGCCTCTGGAGATGGTTCGCGTCGTCATGGGTGCCATCGTTATCGCGATGTCCATCCCTGAACTCATTCGCGTTTTCCCGATGCTGGCAAACTCCAGTAAGAATCTGCTCAATACGATGCGAAGAGGCCGAAAGGAGGAATCAGCATGAGCTTCAGCGATATCATCAGTTTGTTGCGAATCTCTTTGCACGCAATGGTTCCCCTTGCATTGACTGCCATCGGAGAGATCGTTGGTGAAACTGCAGGATTGTTCAATATCGGACTTGAAGGCATCCTGCTGATCAGCGCATTTGCCGGCGCCATTGGCGCTGAAGCAGGTGGCCCCTACATCGGATTGCTCATCGGTGCGGGCGTCGGTGGGCTCATCTCTTTGCTGTTCGCCGTGATCAACACGTACTGGCGAGGAACACAGATGGTGACAGGAATCGGCATTAATCTATTCGCTATGGGGTTTGTGGCCTTTGGATTGATTCAACTGGGAGCCCCCGGCTTCCATATGGTCCCCTCCACAATCGTCGTCGATGGCGCAGAAAAGGCTATCCAGTTAGCCAAGTTCCGAACGCCTTGGGGCAT
This sequence comes from uncultured Thermotogae bacterium, assembly GCA_964551625.1. Lineage (GTDB taxonomy): Bacteria > Bipolaricaulota > Bipolaricaulia > UBA7950 > UBA9294 > SPBW01. The sequence continues at coordinate 2,100 of CAZKDW010000062.1, forward strand.
GTTCAGCCCAATGATCTTGCTTGCGCTGGTTCTGCCGTTCGTCGTTCATTGGTTCCTCAAACGAACGCGAGCCGGCCTCATGCTTAAAGCAGCGGGTGAAATGCCCGAAGCTGCCGATGTGGCGGGGATCAACATCAATCGCATCCGCATTCTCGCCGCTGTGTTTGGCGGCATATTGGCCGGCCTTGCAGGGGCATACATGAGTGTTGCTTGGCTGGGATTGGTAACGAAGGGATTGTCGGCAGGGAGAGGATTTATCGCCCTAGCTTGCGTTGTATTCAGTGGATTGAACCCACTACTTGCCCTGCTAGCCGCGTTTATTTTTGGATTCTTCCAGGCCCTGGCCGAGTGGGTCAAGACCTTGCCGTCCAAACCCATCCCCGGTGAATTTGTTTCGATGCTCCCCTATATCGTGACCCTGCTTGTCGTTTCGGGGGCCATCGGACGAGTGCGATTCCCGAAATTCTTGGGGACGCCCTACAAGAGAGAATAGCAGTCAAAATAGGAGAAATGCCACGTTGACTCATAGGGGCACCAAACCTATGATAGTGTCATGCGGATTTTAAGTGAGAGGCCAAATTGGAACACTCCAAGTTTGCTTCTCGAGGTTTCTGCTGCAACCACCAGGAGGTGCACCATGCGTAAGTTTTTGGCTCTGGCGTTGATCGCCGTCATGGGACTCAGCGTCATCGGTTTTGCTCAACCCGGCTCCAGCCCGGATGAGCCGATTTACATGCTACTTGTTCCGTCCACAGAGGGCGCAACAGTCGAAGAAACCGGTCAGGCAATCGCTGAGGCGATTTATGACATTACCGGCCTGTATATTGTTTCCAATCTTCAGGCTGACTACACCGCCATGATCGAGGCATTCGCCGCTTCTGAAGGCGATACTTTCGGCATGCCCACAACCGATCAGTACATCCGTATCTATGATCGCACGGGCGGAAACGTCAGTCCTCGACTCGGATCCGTACGCTATGGCTATCCGTGGTACTATGCCAGCGTCTATGCAAACCGAGACTCGGGAATCAAGACCCTCGAAGATCTTGATGGCAAAATTTGGATCTACAATGATACCGGTTCCACATCCGGCTACGTGTTCCCGAACATGGTCTTCAATGATGCAGGCCTAGAATTCTCGAACATTGTCACCACGGGTGGCCACAGCAACTCGATGGTCGCACTCATCGAGGGGCAGGGCGACTTCTGCACGGGCTATGGTTCTGCCCCAGGAGCACCCGCTTCCTGGACCGGTCGCAACTGGGACTTCGGCGATGACCCGGAAATGTGGCTGTGGGACCGCTGGAACGAACAACTGTTCGAAGGCGACTTCTTCGGCACGTGCTATGACCTACGTCGAGCAGTCAAGAGCACCTATGACTTCAACACAGTTGTCGCTGACATCAGCGTCGTCCTGAACATCGGCCCGATTCCGAACGATTGTTTGGCTTTCGGTCCTGACTTCCCAGTCGATGTCGCCGATCAGATCGTTGCCGCTATCAAGACACACATCGCCACCCCTGAGGGCGCGGCGCTGTGGGGCGACGAGAACTTCTACGAGTGGACGGCAGTCGCAGATATCACAGACGCCTTCTACGACGGATACCGAGAAATCCTCGGCATTGATGTCCCAGTTCGGGACTAATCAGGCCGCTGAAAGAAAGCTAAACATCGATGCGGGAGGGGGGCAACCTCTCCCGCGTTTCTCCCAAAGGGTGCTTGCCATCATGGATGATCTGATACGTGTAGAACACTTGACAAAGATTTACGAGCGAGGCGAAGTGTTGGCGCTCAACGATGTAAGCTTTACCGTCAAGAAAGGTGAATTTCTTGTTCTCCTGGGACTCTCAGGATCAGGAAAATCAACCTTGCTGCGTTGTCTAAATCGCCTTATTGAACCAACTGCAGGAACGATCCTGTTCGACGGAGAGGATGTCACAAAGGCACAACCCAAGCAATTGCGCCATCTTCGTCGTCGAATGGCGATGATTTTTCAACAGTTCAATCTGGTGAAACGCTCTTCTGTACTGACCAACGTGCTTTCTGGACGTCTTGGATACATGAATCCGGGTGCATCTGCTATCCATAAATACGCCAAGCAAGATGTTGATGATGCAATGGCTTCGCTGGAGCGTGTTGGTATTCCAGAACAGGCTTATAAGCGTGCAGATGAATTGTCAGGTGGTCAGCAACAGCGCGTCGGGATTGCTCGTGCCCTAATGCAGAACCCCGAACTGATGATGGCCGACGAACCTGTCTCCGCACTGGATCCTGCAACAGCTCACTCCATCATGCAGTACCTTGAGTTGATGAATCAGGAAGACGGGGTCACGGTCATTGCCAGCTTGCATTTCCTGTCGCTTGCTCGAAGATACGGGACGCGAATTCTTGCTCTCAAGGATGGGCAAATCGTATTTGAGGGATCGCCTGCGGAGATCGACAAGGATAAGTTTAAGGAGATCTACGGTGAGGATGCCGAAGAAGTCGAAGTCCGGTAAACACTACACGCTGGGCCATCGCCTCTCAGACGCCTTTCCGCGCTTCTTCGCATTCATGTTGGATTGGGCATCTTGGGGCTATGTCGCCTATGGCGTCATGTACTTGCTCAACAAGTACTGGTACGTTCGACATGTCAATTTCTATGGGACATTAACTCTTCCAGTCTGGGGATGGCCTGTAGTCATCATCTCGACATTCGAGCTTGCCTTGATCAGTCATGTACTCGGGCAATCCATCGGTCTTCAAATGCGAGGTTTGCGTCTCTATGGGCCTGACTACACGTCTCCCACGTTGAGTATGCGTCTGCGTCGATGGGCGACAGCCCATCTCGTTCTGATCGCACAACCGTTTGCCGTCCTCTTTGGAAGTCGGAAGCCAGGATTACTCCTGCACGATCGCGACGCCACTGGCTACATGGTGGATGTCTATCGAACCAAAGACGACTTACCATTCGAGAAGCCAACAAGATGGTATCAGACGTACCGCGGACTATTCATCGTCTTTTTGTTATCTCTTACCTTCTGGTTGGGCTGGAAGATCACAACAATCAACCTCCGGATGCTGATCGATCGCATCAGTAAGTCAGGCCACATCTGGAAAGATCTGGTCACGCCTAACTTCTCGTATCTAACAGAGGATGTCATTCCGGGCAGAACATTCTCCATTCTCTATTACATGTTGGAGACCATGTTTATGGCGTTCTTTGCCACGGTCTCAGGAGCCATCGTTGCCTTCCCACTCAGTTTCCTGGGAGCACGCAACATCATGGGCTTCAACGCATTCGGATGGGTCATTTATTCCGTGATGCGAACGCTCTTTAATGCATTACGATCGATTGAATCCATCCTGATGGCTGTCATGTTTGCCGTGTGGGTTGGATTCGGCAATCCCTTTGCCGGAGCCATGGCGCTATTCCTCCACACGATTGCCGCGTTGGCTAAGCTGTATTCGGAGCAAGTGGAGGCAGTGGACAAGGGCCCGTTGGAGGCAATGGCTGCCACAGGAGCTCGACGCTGGCAGATTGTTATCTACGGGGTTATACCCCAGATCATCCCCTCCTTTCTGGCATTCACGCTCTATCGGTGGGACATCAATATCCGTATGGCCACCGTTATCGCGTTGGTTGGCGGAGGCGGGATTGGAACACTCCTCTTCTACTTCAAGAATGAAGTCGGCCGTCTGGACGATGCCTGGAACCAGGTTGGCGCGGTCATCGTTGCCATTATCATCGTCGTTTGGGTTCTAGACTATATCAGCGCTCGCGTTCGGGAGAAGATCGGATAGCCATGGAACAAAATTACCCTGCCGGATTCATGACGGCACGTCCCTCGTGGAAGAAAGCATTTAAGGCCTATCGACAAGACCTGGCCATTGCGCTAGTGGATATCGTTGTCATTGTTGCGCTCTGGAGTCTCTCGTCCTTTATATGGAATGATCTCATGTATGGAACGCGCGACTTCCTCTCGGCTCCCTGGTGGGTCATTCTCATCGTTGCAGTCGAATTAGCGTTCGTCTGGCAGTCGTTTGCCGTAAGCCCTGGTATGAAGCTGACGGGGCGCCGTCTTACCGATACCGCTGCTGCTGCGCACCCCATGCGAAGACGGCTGCTGCGCGTGCTCTCGCTGCATGCACTCCCATTCCTCGTGTTCCCTACCGTAGCGACTGCTCGGTACTCGGACATACACAACATGATCACGGGATTCAAAACTGTTAGCGTAGCCGAGCTCCCAGATCCGCGAAAGGCCTGGTACCGCCGCAGTTCGGCAGTAGCCATCGTCCTTCTGGCCCTGGCTACCTATTTCGCGTCTGCCCTGTTTTCACAAGTGGACTTGGTGAAGCTGTTTACCAACGCTTCTTCAACCTCCGAGATCTGGAATCGCATTCTGCACCCTGATTGGTCCATTCTTGGGCTCGGCGGACGATTGCTGATCGTGACGCTATTCACAGCCTTCATGGCCACCTTCTTCGGTGTCCTTGTTGCCGCTCCATTAAGTTTCCTGGCAGCTCGGAACTTGTCTCACGGTATCGTGGGGCGTCTTCTCTACACGATCATTCGCATCATCATGAGTGTCGTTCGATCCATTCAGCCGTTTGTCTGGGCAATTATCTTCGTGGTCTGGGTACGCACGGGTAATGCTCCGTTTGCTGGCACCCTGGCACTTCTCGTCCACTCCATAGCCGATCTAACGAAGCTCTATTCTGAACGCCTCGAGTCCATCGACACAGGCCCCGTCGAGGCTATCCGTGCAACAGGGGCAACTGACCTTCAGGTCATTCTGTATGGGATCGTGCCCCAAATCGTGAACCCCTATCTGTCATTCTCAATTTATCGATGGGACATCAACGTGCGCATGGCAACGATCATTGGATTAGTCGGCGGTGGCGGAATCGGCCAGCGGTTGCTTCAGCTCACCCGCAACTGGGTATGGGATCAAGCTATCGTATTGATGCTGCTAATCATGGGGGCTGTATGGGGCATGGATTACATGTCTTCCAAACTGCGTGAGCGCTTCGAAACAGGCGGGAGAGTACGAAGACGAGCAGCCTAGGGCCAACGCCTGCCGCTGTGCACACAATGAGACATGTCGTGCGCGGAAGTGGTTATTCTCAACTTCCGAGCACGACATGAGTTTGAAAGCTAGTTAGATGTCAGTTCTTCCAGATACTCGCGGATATCATCCAAGCCGAAGGTTGTCTTCATCGCTGTACTGTCTTCAAACCAAGCATCCTTGATCGTATCGTCGCGGCGAATCTCAATGCCTTTGAGCCCAAATGAAGCCACCATCTTCTTAGCTTCTTCTTCGATCTGTCGATCCTTTACCCGAAACAGAAATCGTGGAACGTCCATGAATACCCTCCTGTGACTCTTGATGTGTTGCCTCACAGCTATGCCTTACCCTAGGATCACAGGCAACAAACAAAGTATAGCCACAGCACGCTACTTTCGCATGGACACGATCCTTGAAAGCGTGCAGGTTGCCTTCATCATGAGCCCCAAGCCCAGGTCCGCGTTGTCCTTGCGAATGAGAGCCATCTGAACGCTCTGGAGGTCCTTGTGCATCCCAATGCTACTCTGGATCATCCAGATCGACCAGAGAGTGCTGAAAATGCATCCCAAGGCCTGCCATCAGTCTGCAGCACTTCAATATACTGACATCCGATTGCATTTGGATTTTCATTGCCTTCGCTGGCGATCAACCGGCAGGATTCGCCGTGCTTACACGAATACCTAAGCTCGACCCAAGACGAGGATTCCTCTATCTCGATGAACTGCATGTGATAGCCAGATACAGGCGCCAA
>CAZKDW010000063.1:0-7600 GCA_964551625.1 uncultured Thermotogae bacterium
GAGTGGATGAAAGCGGAGGAGTTGTACCTAGGCATTGATTCCGGAATACCGTTCCTGAAAGAAGTGCTGAATCGGCTGACAAGAGCTGGCTTTGCCCGAGCGGGGCAGGGAGGAGTACCTGGTATCAGCTTGCATGACGTTCGAAGACGCTGTTCTTGAGCGCTGCTACCCCGGCGATTGATGGGCGTGATGTGCGCAAGCAATTCCCCGCATTGTGGATAAGTCACTTCGGGCCGAACGCGTTCGTGTTTCGGATCTGGATCGACACTGGACTTGATAGTTGAAGTCAGGTTGGATTCATAGAAGAGCTCCGCTGGATACCCCGCAGCTTGCTGGGGGGAGGAAAACGGAGGATTCGCCGTAGGCGAATGGGCTTGGCGTTTGTGAGTGCTAGTTGGACATGTCAGGAACAAGCCTTACGTCGCACACAGGTTGCGACGCTACATCCGCCCTTTGTAGCGTCATGTGCAACACGCCTGTCTTCGAAGATGGCACAAGCAGGGGCAGACAGGTTGTGCTTGGGAGGTGTAGTAGCCGGTATAGGAATTACTACCCCCCCCCAGCGTTCTCTCTGTATCGAGAAGGCAACCCATTACGATTAACTGTGCCTAGGTTTGTGAGATCTTGCTTTTTAATGCCCCGTAGCTTGCTGCTGGGTTCTTTACTGATGACCGCAGATGATCGATACTGCCTCAGTCGCGAGTGAGACACACCAACTCCATCCATGGAGCAGCTCCGCCTGCTGATGTACTCTCTCGGTGAAACGCATTCGCGGCGATTCCTGTACGCCAAATCGAGTGCTGAAGGATGGGGAGTGAAGTGGCAATGCACATCGGCACACCCAGAAATGGCACTATGGATGGAGAAGGCAGCGGCACTCTCTTCGACATCAAGCGCTTTGCATTGCACGATGGACCCGGTATTCGGACCACCGCGTTCCTCAAAGGGTGTCCTCTCTCTTGTCTGTGGTGCCACAACCCGGAGAGCCAGGATGGCGCCCCCGAACTGATGTTCTGGGAAGAGCGGTGTGTAGGGTGTGGAGCGTGTGTCTCGGCTTGCCGCGTCGGGGCGATCGTTGTGCACGATGGACTTGCTCAAACGGATCGTACTATCTGCACTGCATGCGGGGAGTGCGTTGCTGCATGTGCAAGAAACGCGCGCGAGATCGTGGGAGAGCTGTGGTCTGCCAATCGCCTGCTTGAGGAGGTAGAGAAGGATCTCCTCTTCTACGACCAGTCGGGCGGGGGAATCACGCTTTCCGGCGGTGAACCACTTACGCAAGCACATTTTGTCCTCTCCGTCCTCACGCTCTGCAAGGCACATCGCATTCACACTGCGGTCGATACCTGTGGGCAAGCCAAGTGGGAGGATCTAAAACGTGTCGCGAGGCTGACGGATCTCTTCCTCTACGACGTGAAGCACATGGATAACGCTCGTCACCGGGAATTCACTGGGGTCTCGAATGAGCGAATCTTGGAGAACTTGCGGCGATTGGACAACGAGGGGCGAGCGATCTGGATCCGCTACCCGCTCATTCCCTATTTCAACGATGCAGACGAGGATGTCGCCGCGCTTGGCGAGTTCGTGTCCCACCTCAAGGCAGTAGAAGCGATACACTTGCTGCCGTACCATCGCGGCGGGAAGAGGAAGCTGGAACGGCTGGAGAGACCGTGTCTCCCGCTGTCAACGGAGAAGGATTCGGGATCTGCAGCAGATGCGGCCGCACAGATCCTGCGCAGGATCGTCGGCGTTCCGGTATACGTGGGAGGGTGAATCGATGAACAAGCGGATCGAGCGGCTTTACAACGAGAGTGTCAATGCGCTTCCTTCTGTGAGCAGCGAGCGCGCGGAGCTGTTGACATCGTTCTACGAGTCGTTGGATCCGAGAGAGCACTCCGTTCCCGTGCGCCGCGCTCTCGCTTTTCAGCACCTGCTCGAGCAGCAGTCGATCCACATTGGTGAGGACGAGCTGATCGTCGGCGAAAGGGGGCCGGGACCGAAAGTGACTCCCACATATCCGGAGCTCTGCTGCCACACGCTCGAGGACTTGCGAATCCTCCCAACGCGAGACAAGACGCCGTTTCAAGTCGATGAGAGTACACGTGCTCTGTATGCTGACACGGTGATCCCGTTCTGGGATGGGCGGAGCATGCGAGACCGCGTCTTCGCAGCGATGAGCCCGGAGTGGGCAGCAGCGTTCGAAGCTGGTGTCTTCACTGAATTCATGGAGCAAAGATCGCCTGGACACGCCGTTCTCGACGATAAGATCTACCGTCTTGGGTTCACAGATCTCAAGGCTTGGATCGAGAAATCGAAGGACCGTGCCGCGGCGTCGGAGGATCCGGCCAAGGACGAGAAGCTTGAAGAACTGAGGGCGATGTCGATCTGCTGCGACGCGATCGTCCGCTTCGCCGAGCGACACGCGGAACAGGCCCGGCAGATGGCGGAGATAGCGGATCCTCAGCGACGAGATGAATTGCTTCGAATTGCCGAGGTTTGTGAATGGGTTCCTCTCCACGCACCGAGGACGTTCCACGAGGCACTGCAGATGTATTGGTTTGTCCATCTGGGCGTCGTCATCGAGCTCAACGAGTGGGACTCACTGAACCCAGGGCGGATAGATCAGCACCTATTCCCGTTCTATCGGCGCGATATCGACGAAGAGCGCCTCACGGTGGACGGCGCGAAGGAACTGCTAGAGTGTTTCTGGGTGAAGTTCTCCAATCAGCCTGCGCCACCAAAGGTCGGGGTCACGGAGGAGCAGAGCGCTACCTACAACGACTTTACGCTGATCAACGTCGGCGGCGTCGATCGGGATGGCAAGGATGCGGTCAACGAACTTTCGTATCTGATCCTTGACGTAATCGAGGAGATGCGACTGCCATATACGGGATCCTGTATTCAGCTGTCAAAGGCGAACCCTGATCGATTCCTACTGCGGGCCCTCGAAGTGGTTCGACAAGGGTTCGGTCAGCCGTCGATCTTCAATACGGATGCGATTCACAAGGAGTTCTTGCGAGCGGGGAAATCGCTCGATGACGCCCGCGGAGGAGGGCCGAGCGGTTGCGTAACGGTGAGTGCGTTTGGGAAGGAAAGCTGCGTACTGACCGGGTACATGAACTGGCCTAAGATTCTTGAGATCACGCTTCACGCCGGGATCGACCCTCGAACAGGACGCCGCCTCGGTCCGGAAACCGGGGATCCGCGGTCGTTCGCTTCGTACGCCGATCTGTTCGATGCATATCACGCTCAACTCAGGCATTTCGTAGATCTCAAGATCGAGGGGAACAACCGGATCGAGCAGCTCTTTGCCGAACACATGCCGGCTCCCTTCCTCTCCGTCCTTGTCGAGGATTGCATCGAACGCGGTCAGGACTACAACGGCTCCGGACCCCGGTACCCGACGACGTACATTCAGGGCGTGGGGCTGGGAACGACTACTGACTCTCTCGCCGCAATCCACGACCACGTGTTCGTACGAAAGACGGTGACAATGGCGGAGCTTCTAGACGCGCTGGACGCAGATTTCGCGGGGTTTGAAGCACTGTATGCGAAGCTTCTCCACGATTCGCCGAAGTTCGGAAATGACGACGATGCCGCCGACGACATCGCACAAACTCTGTTTAATGCCTACTTCGCTGCGATCGACGGGAGACCGAATACCAAGGGCGGAGCCTATCGAGTCAACCTCCTTCCGACTACAGTTCACGTCTTCTTTGGAGAGATGGTAGGAGCAACGCCCGATGGCCGGAGGGCTAGCGTTCCGCTCTCCGACGGCATCTCTCCAACGCAAGGAGCAGACACACACGGTCCGACGGCGGTGATACGGTCCGCAGGCAAGATCGATCATGTGCGCACAGGAGGAACCCTGTTGAATCAACGCTTCCTCCCCGACGTATTGCGTGACGAGGCTGGCCTGAGAAAGCTCGGAGATCTGGTCCGTACGTACTTCCGCATGGATGGACACCACATCCAGTTCAACGTGATCGACTCCGAGACGCTCCGCAGTGCGCAGGAATCGCCGAATGAGCACCGGGACCTAATTGTCCGTGTCGCGGGCTACAGCGACTATTTCAACAACCTCGATCGTGCACTGCAGGACGAGATTATCGCGCGGACCGCGCACGAGAACGTCTAGCGCTTCGTTCAGCATTCGCATGTGCTGCCAGCACGCAAGTCTGATGGACCCTATCGATTGGTAGCGCTTATCTTCCCTTCGTAGTCAATGCAGACGATCTCGCGATCACGTAGTTCACCAAACTCGCGTTCGGAGATGAGAAGAATGGGTGGCCCCACTCCGTAGAGCTCTCTCGCGACAATCGAGCCCAGCATCAGGATAGGAGCCAGGTGATAAGTTACGATGGCGATCGGCGCCTTGCCGACACGGATGAGTTCCAGAAGAACCGCACTTCCAGTACTGGAACCCTTTTCAGCAGGAAGTGCGAATACTTTGCCAACGATTGATTCCCCGCACCGATCGTGCCGATTGTCGATAATACGCCCCGTCTTGGGATCAAGGCCACCCCAAAGGCTCAGCGAGCTTTCTGACAAGAGGACAGACCCTCGGACCTCTCCCGGGACGACCGGACGCCCCAAGGCAAGCGTCACCATGGGTTACACCTTCCAGGAGCTTTGCTGGTCGCAGCAGCCTCAACGCAACTCCTGAGCGAGCCGAAATGCACTCTGACATCGAGTTCTCCCGGAGCGTAGTAGGCACACTTGCCGGAGTTCGTCATGATGGCCTGCGCGTCTGATGCCACCACGGGCGAGTGGAACGGGCAAGTATCCTGCACGAGGGTGACGCCAAATCGTCGTAGAGGTTCGAGAAGATCGCCGCGTCGCGCCAGTTCGATGCTCGTGGCGCTGGAGAACACTAAGAACTGCACGTTCTCGTGTACGCTTTGAGTGTCAATGTCGTGAATCGTCCGCGCTAGCTCCTCGAACTCTGCGTAGCTGAAATGCGGGCAGCCGAGGATGACCACATCGATGGAACTGCCCTCAATCTGACTCGAAAGCTCGTCCCATGAATTTCGCAACTGCCTTCGTTGTATGCCACATGATTCGATCGGATCACGGCCGTGGCAAGCTGTCTGTAAATCGTGGGCCTCAGGAGTGATTCCCACGATGTGGAATAATCCGACGGATCCAGCTGAGGCGGCCGCAGCTCCAAATGCCTTGAGCATGTCATTCGAAGGACAAAGGTGCTGTAGACCATCGATGACGGGCACATGTTCGCCTACGAGGCTACCCACCAGAGAGCCGAATGCAGCCCAGGCTGCGGGCGTCGCCCAATCTGCTGCTGAAGTCTCGTCTAGGTGGATGTAGGAGGTGGCACGGCGATTCTCTTCGCAATGCAGCCCCACGTTAGGCACGCGGCCAGTAATTGCCGCGCAGATATCCAGATAGTCGGCGTACCGATTCGTCCGAGCTCCGAGCACCGAATTGGCATAGGCGACAGCGTTTGACTCTCCCCATGCTATCTGCTGGCCATAGCGCGGTGTCAAGTACCCTTGATAGGGCGCACAGGTCCATGCTGGGATGCATCCAAGGCTCAGATAGGCTTCCGCAATTTGGAGCGAGACCTCGGCAAATTCGGCCGGAACCCCAAGGGATTCCCAGTGCTCAAGATCAAGCGAAACCATGCTGAGAGTCGTGGGGATGGAAACGCGGCCTCCGTTCGCCGCCAAGTGGCTTACGAGATCAAGGCTTGATGGGCTCATCAATGCACACGCATCGATGTGGGCCTGTTCAACGGACAGCAGTTCCTCTGCGCCAGATGCTTCCGCCATGTTAGCGATCACCGACATGGCAAATCGGGGCGCCTCGCCATGTGTTCCATCGAGCATCTCTTGATCGCGCCGTGTCAGGCTCAACATTCGGCCCCCTTCCTGCTCTGAGAGATTCTATCGCCGCAATACCGTTCCGATGCCTGCATCTCGAGCCCGATCGACCACCTCTTTTGCCACGACGACGTCCTCCAGCGCGATTCCAAGATTGCAGGCGAACGTGCGCTGAGCTAAATTCGTACGTCCATGGCACCCTCCGGAAACCAACTCAGCTAGATCTAGATCAATTTCAGGGAGCCCTTTCAGATACCCGCTCCTCTGATGCGAGGCGTACTGCGCGACATCGTCAGTGCACAGGACATCCATTTCAGCTAGTGCATCCTGGTGCCAGTAGGAGCCATAGTCGATTGACACTGCGAATCCTCCGGGGCGCAGCCATCCGGCGCGGATCGTGGCGTGCGGAGGATTGGTGATCGGACCGGCAGTCACCACCATGTCACTGGCTTCGACAGCTTCGCGGGCGGAGCTTGCCACTACAACATCGATGCCAGACAGATTGGACATTTCAAGGGCAAAGCGTTGACTGATGTCTGGGGATGCGTCAAATGCGATTGCACGGCGAAGCGAGAACTCGCCTGCAAATGCCTCCAGGTGACTCCGACCTTGCACCCCGCAACCTAGGATGCCGAGCGTGTCGGAGTCCGGTCGCGCAAGGAATCGAGCAGCCAAGACGGAGGCCGCTGCGGTTCGAGCAGTCGTGATCACTGAACCATCGAGGACAGCCCTGGCGATCCCCGAGGGGAGGTCGTTCAGGATTATCAGGCCGCTGACTTGAGGAAGCTCCAGAGAGGCGTTCCCCGGATAGGCGGAGACCCACTTGATTCCAACAGCAGACATGGGAGGTATGCTGGCTGGCATCGCATGTATGAAGGAATTGTCCTCTGGGTGGATCCCCAGTTTCGGCGGCATCTCCACAGCGCTCTGCGCCTTGTGTCGAAACATAGCCGCGAGCACATCGAGGAGCTCGGATGGTGTAGGCAGAACGCGAGCAACATCTGCCGCTGACAGGTAGATCAGTTCATCTCTCATCACTGGGCATCTCTCCTACGGAATGCGGACATTGTGACACCCGTTCCTGGCAAGAGCAAACGTGGTAACAAGTTCGTGCACCGCGAAGCTCAGGCGGCTGTATTGCGTTTGTCGATCTGGCATAAAACATGGCCTACAGTTCCGCTGCAAGCCATCACACGCAAAGCCAGCCCTTATGGAAAACTGCACCGTGAATCCTGCATTTACCAAACAAAAGAACAGGAGCAGTGTGACTTCGCTTCAGAAGCTGTTGATTGGACGCACGTCGACCCATACGATGGAACAAAGAGCTACCGCAATCGACCAAGCTGTGGCCGCAGCTACACCTGCACGAACAAACGGGTGAGCGTGTCGTCAGAGCTGGGCTAATTCACTGGAAGCGGTTTTTCAATCTGGGAGGAACGAATGGACTGTGAAGCGCGGCGGAAGCGGCTGCTGGAAGGAAGGCAGGTCGACGGATTCTTGGTCTTCGATCTAGATCGGACGATGCCATCACAGATGGATCGGCCAAACATGCAGTATCTTTCCGGCTACAGTGGAGAAGGGGCGCTGCTGATCACGAACGAGGCGACTGTGATTATCACGGACTCGCGGTACTTGGAACAGGCAAAACAACAGGTGCCTGAGCTGCCACTAGTCCATGCAGAGCTGAAGTACTACAAAGAGTTGGCACAGGAAATTGGCAAGCGCGGGCTCAAGCGAATTGGCTATGCAGCGTGGAGGAC
>CAZKDW010000064.1:0-1769 GCA_964551625.1 uncultured Thermotogae bacterium
ATTGCCTGAAGATCTGCTTCTGGTGTTGTGATCGGCATGATGTTGAAGTTCTCTACCAGCACATCGAGAACTGCCGGACTGACAAAGGCTGGCAGTGTGGGGCCAAGTCGGATGTTCTTAATCCCCAAGTGCAAGAGAGAAAGAAGGATGGCTACAGCCTTCTGCTCGTACCAAGAAAGAATGAACGATAACGGCAGCGAATTGACGTCTGTTTCGAAGGCTCCGGCCAAGGCCACGGCAATCTGAATCGCCGAATAGGCATCATTGCACTGGCCGATATCCAATAGACGAGGAATCCCACCAATATCGCCGAACTCAAGTTTATTGAAGCGATACTTGCCGCAGGCCAGTGTTAGGATGACACAGTCATCTGGCACCTGCTTGGCGAAATCCGTGTAGTAGTTGCGTCCTGACTTTGCGCCGTCACATCCGCCCACAAGGAAGAAGTGTCGAATATCGCCACTCTTGACTGCCTCAATCACCTTGTCGGCCACGCCAAGCACGGCGTTTCTCGCGAATCCAACAAGGATCGTCTTCTCTGAACCCGCTTCTGTGAAACCAGGTGCCTCCAGAGCTGCGTCGATCACTTCTGAGAAGTCATTGCGGTCCTCGATGTGCGTCACGCCAGGCCATGCAACGAGTCCCGTAGTGAAGATCCTTGCCTTGTAGGCCTCGCGCGGCTTCTGAATGCAATTGGTTGTCATGAGGATCGATCCAGGGAAGGCATCAAACTCCTTCTGCTGGTCCTGCCAGGCGCCACCGTAGTTACCGACGAGATGGGGGTACTTCTTTAGTTCAGGATAGCCGTGTGCAGGCAGCATCTCGCCGTGGGTATACACATTGATCGCTCGCCCTTCGGTTTGTTTCAACAAAGCCTCAAGATCCTTGAGATCATGGCCAGAGATGAGGATAGCTTTTCCAACGACAGGCTCAATTCGCACGGCCGTTGGTTCAGGCATTCCATAGGTTGACGTATGGGCTTCATCGAGAAGCTCCATGACTCGAAGATTCGTCTCTCCACACTTCAGGCACTGTCCCGTCAACTCGCCCACATCCGTGGGATCAGAGCCCAAGTAATCGAGCGCTTCATGGAAGGCGGCCCAGACACCCTCATCCTCAATTCCGAGAATCTGTGCGTGATCTACGTAAGCGGCTGCACCCTTGAGGCCATAGACAAGGAGCTCCTGAAGTCCAACCACGTCGACACCCAACGCGGCTTGGCGAGCATCGATACCAAAGGCCTTCTGCTGCTCGAGCCATTCGGCAATCGAATCGCCGGCAACCCACGTAGCAGGCCCAGACAGAGAGTCCGGTTGTTTGCCCGAAGACTGACAAGCAGCTTCATAGAGTGATCGAGCACGCGATCGCAGGGCGATGGCCTCACGAATGAGGGCTTCCAAGCGCTGCGGATCAAAATTAACGTTGGTGATCGTCGTGAAGAGGGCATGGATCATGAATCGATCGATCTGCGCATCTCGCGCACCCAATCCACGAGCGCGATGGGCATACATGCTGATGCCCTTGGTAACGAAGAAGAGAACATCTTGAAGTCCTGCTACTATCGGATCCTTACCACAAACACCAAAACTCGTACATCCCGTGCCATCCTTCGTTTGTTCACATTGATAACAGAACACATTCGCCTCCTATTTACTTGCTACTTGTCTATTTGCCGCCTGCATCAGCGTTGTTGACGAGAAGTGATCGACAACCTGCGTTCGGACATCCTCAACGAGGGTTCCAAGAATGCAATCCAATTCGCCGCAAAC
>CAZKDW010000064.1:1869-7540 GCA_964551625.1 uncultured Thermotogae bacterium
CACTGTAGGTTTTCGTAAACTGTTTGTCAAGTTTTAGCGGACAGTTGCCTGTCTTATTTGTCCTATCTGTGTGTTGGTTGTTGGCTATCGGTTTTTGTATGGCGTTTGTCTCTTATTGTAAACTCCATGTACGCTTATGCCCAAGAAGTATTATCGAATCATATCGAGAGAGGACGCTGTTCGTCGCGCTCGTATCTTCGCAGGATGGACTTCTGAGGAGATGGCTGCGCGGATTGGCTTGTCACGCCCTATGCTGTCGTCTATCGAGAATGGTGCTGGTACCACTGTGAAGACAGCCAAGAAGATCGCGTCCTGCCTCAGCAAGACGCTCGAAGAACTGTTTGAAGTGGTAAACACGTCCTAGGCAGGCAGGAGCACTCGCTGAATTAACTCTTGATACATCTCCACAGCCTTGACCAGCTCGGATGTCTCCACGCGATCATTGGGACCATGGGCGTGGGCAATATCGCCAGGCCCCAGGATGATTGTTTCGACTCCACAGGCAGCCAGATGCCCTCCGTCTGTCCAATAGGTAACGCCAACGGGTTCGTGGGGCAAGCCCAGCTTGCGACAGGCTGCCTGAGCTATTTTGCTAAGATGCGCATCCTTGGCTGTCCCCAATGCGACGTGCGGAACCACAGATGTCTCCGGCATTTCTTCAACGCTCCAAGTTAATCCAGCAATCGGATCGCAGATGTCGGCGACAACCTGCCTGATCTCGCTTAACGCATCGTCCTCACCGGGTAACGTTCGTCGGTCAATGTCAATCTGACACTGTTCGGCGACGATATTGGGTTGACTACCTCCACAGATGCGGCCGACACTGACTGTCGACGTTCCAAGCAGAGGGTGGGTACGCTTCGCCAGCTTGACACGTAATTCTGTCTCAAGTGCCCGAATGATCTGAGATGCATAGGAAACGGCATTGACCCCCTCATCAGGGCAACTGCCATGGGCACCCTTTCCCGTGAGGAAGATGCGAATGAAGCAGGCACCTTTGTGGGCGATGCCAACTCGCATGGATGTCGGCTCTCCCACGACGGCATAGGTTGCCTTCACGCCAGCTTCAACAAGCGACTTCACGCCGATTGAGCCTGTTTCTTCTCCCACTGTGCCTGCAAACACAAGATCTCCGCGCAGCTGCCGATCGGCACGTTCACTAGAGCTTGAAATGGCAGCCATCGCGCAGACCATGGCTGCAACGGCCCCCTTCATGTCGCAAGCACCTCTGCCCCACAAAACGCTATCGCGGATGTGAGGCATGAACGGCGCAGCCATATCGCCAGCAGGCACAGTGTCGATGTGTCCATTGAGCATCAGACTTGGCCCGTGGCCTCCGGGAATGCGAGCGACCACATTGGCTCTTTCGCCATCCACAGTTTGCAACTCAGCCTCGATCTCGTGATCCGAAAACCAGGACATGAGGAACTTTCCAATAGCAGCCTCACGCCCTGGAGCGTCGATGTGGCTTTCAATAGAAATGAGGTCTCGAGTCAACCGCAGGACCTCGGAATGTGATTCGAATGATGTCATCACGTATTACTTCTTCGATGGACGAAGCTGCTGCATCTGCCCAGCTTCCATCGCTTCAGTGCCGATCTCGCGTAGCCGGAATTTCTTGATCTTCCCGGACTGCGTCATGGGCAATTCATCGACAATCTGCACATATCGAGGCACCTTGAAGTTGGCAATCTCGCCCACGCAGAAATCGACGATTTCTTGTGGATCGATGGTTACTCCCTCGCGAGGGATGATATAGGCGACAGCTACTTCGCCCATGACGTTATCTGGCATGCCGGTTACAGACACGTTCTGAACTTTCGCATGCGTGAACAGATACTCTTCGATCTCGGCTGGATAGACATTAAAGCCGCCGCAGATCAGCATGTCCTTCTTGCGGCCGACAATCTGTACGTAGCCCTCTTCATCCATCGTGGCCAAGTCTCCTGAATAGAGCCAGCCATCTGCATCAATCGACTCGGCCGTCTTGTCAGGCATCTTGTAGTAGCCCATCATCACGTTGTACCCGCGGCAGGCCAGCTCGCCCATTTCACCCGTTGGCAGGGAATTTCTCTCATCATCAGCGATCTTGACCTCGATCCCATCGAGGCCTCTTCCGACTGTCTCAACGCGCTTGGCAACAGAGTCATCAAATCGCGTCATCGTGATTACTGGCGATGCTTCTGTCAGACCATAGGCAATGGATACATTGCAGTGCATGTCCTCCATCGTCCCCCGCATGACTTCTACAGGGCACGGGGCGCCAGCCATGATTCCCGTCCGCAAAGCCGATACATCGTAGGAAGAACCATCGGCCTTTCCCTTGCGATACTCTTCGAGTTCCAGCACGAACATCGTCGGAACGCCATAGAGGACGCTAACGGCAAATCGCTCCACGAGTTCGAGAGCCTCGACAGGCTTGAAGATCTGCATCGGAACCATCGCCGCACCCCACGTGATGGCACCGGCGATGCCCATGACGCATCCGAAGCAATGGAAGAAGGGAACGGCCAGCAGGAACACGTCCTGATCTTCTGTATGGAGCACCTTGGTAACTTGCTCGGCATTCTTGGCAATGTTGTGATGCGAGAGCATGGCACCTTTGGGATTTCCCGTGGTTCCCGAGGTATAGAGGATGAATACATTGTCCAGCGGATCACACGATTCCTCACGCTCCACGAGCTTGCCGTCAGTAATAAGACCTCGGCCGCTCTGTTCCACTGACTCGAAGCTGTGCATGTCTTGCCCTGATTCGCCAACAACAATGACGTGCTTCAGGTTCGGGAGTCTGCTTCGGATCCCTCCGATCATTGAGATGTAGTCAATGCCAGCAAATGAGCCTGCAGCGAAGAGCGTTGTCGCTTCTGAGTTATTGAGTATGTACTCGACTTCGTGGGTCTTGTAGCGCGTGTTCATGGGCACAACCACGGCGCCAATACGGGCAATCGCGTAATAAGCGACAACCCACTCAGGGATATTGGGCATCCAGAGTCCAACTTTGTCACCCTTAGCAACACCTAGCTCAAGCATCCCTCGAGCCAGTTCGCTCACTTTCTTATCGAGTTGCTCATAGGTAAGCGTAGTCCCGCTTGGATCCAGAATGGCATTCCTTGTCGGAAAGGTCTCTGTTGTTTCGCGCAGTACTTGGGAAAGCGTTCTCATGCAGTCACCTCTACAGATGGGGTTTCTAAAGTATCAAGCAGCAATTCAGGAAACGCAAACTGGCTGCGACTTACCGCACATCGTACAATAGAGTTCTATCATAAAGGAGGGGCCTCATGCACGCCACATTTGGGAAGTACATCGATGTCGATCTGACCGCAGGAACCATTCGCGATTATGCGATCCCCGAGGATTGGCACATCCGATTTGTCGGAGGAAAGGGTTTGGCAGCACGGCTTCTTCTCGAAGAACTCCCAGCATCAGCCGGAGCCTTGACACCAGATAACATTCTTGTCTTCGCCACAGGCCCCTTTCAGGGGACAACGGTTGTTGGCGGCGGACGACACGCTGTCCTTGCGGTTTCACCGAAGACGGGGCGCGTTGCCGATGCCTATAGTGGTGGCTACTTCGGCCACGAACTTGGCCGCAGCGGGTACGACGGCATTCTCATTCGCGGGGCATCCAACAGTCCTGTGATCCTTACTCTCATCGATGGAACAGCCTCATTGCAGCCAGCTGATGATCTGTGGGGGTTGGGAACCAGCGTTACAGAGGAATCACTCAAGGCGCGATTCCCTGGCGCACGCGTCAGCTCGATCGGCCCTGCTGGAGAGAAGACAGTTGCCCAAGCATGTATTATCAACGATCGCTCCCGTGCAGCTGGTCGCCCTGGATTTGGCGCCGTCATGGGCTCCAAGAAGCTAAAGGCCATCGTTGTTCGAGGGAATATAGATAAGCCGCTGGCTCAACCCGAACGATTTGCGAAGGAACGCGCCGATTACATCAAGACATTCATCAACGAAGGCTACGAACGATTTGGGAAGTATGGAACCGGGGGTGGCGTCACGACGCTGTCTGAGATGGGCATCTTGCCAACGAAGAACTTCCAAGAAGGCGTTTTTGAGCATGCTGAAGCCATCGGAGGCGTCCGTATGGCGGAGACCATCCTCGTCGATCGCGACACCTGCTCCGGGTGTCCCATTCGCTGTAAGCGCGCTGTCAAGACGACGTTCGCAGGGCAGGAGGTGTCGCCCGAGTTTGGCGGCCCCGAGTACGAGACATTGGCAGCCCTCGGCTCTCTCTGTCTGAACAAGGATCTGGATTGCATCGCACTGGCCAACCAGCTTTGCAACGACCTCGGCGTAGATACCATTTCAGCGGGCGTCATCATCTCCTTCCTCATGGAGGCTTCAGAAAAGGGATTGATCGATGATGCCATTCCGTGGGGCGATTCGCAGGCGATCATTCGCCTGATCACTGAACTAGGATCAAGAGAAGGCCTCGGCGGCACAGCAGCCGATGGCCTCGATATTCTGGCGAGCAAGCTTGGCGCCGATTTCTCGATGACCATCAAGGGCGTGGAACTGCCCATGCATGAGCCACGAGGGAAACAGGGACTGGGCTTGAGTTATGCCACGACACCACGCGGCGCCAACCATATGGAAGGCTTGCATGACACAATGCTGGCATCCGAGTCACCATCACCGGAAATTGGAGTCACACGGGCCTATGATCGCTTCTCATTAGCCGACAAGGCAGAACCTTCGGTGGCCTTTGAGAACCTCCGCTCCTTCGACAACTCGCTCGTACTCTGCTGCTTCACGACACGAACAACAGGCGTCGGCTACAGCTATCCCCTCATCCGCTCGCTGCTTGAAGCAGCCACGGGGCTGTCTCTTGAAGCAGACGAAATGCTGCGTGTTGGCGAACGAGCCTACGCAGCCATGAGGCTACTGAGTGGGCGTGCTGGACATACAATAGACGAAGACGGCTTGCCCTCCCGCTTCTCCGAACCGCTGCCATCCGGAGCTAGCAGCGGCCATCCCGTTGATCCAGCTGTGATGAAGACGACGATTGCCGACTTCTATACTTTGCGGGGCTTCGATCGCTTCGGCCCGACAGATGAGACATTGAGAGCCCTGGGGATGGACGATTGTGTGGGCAAACTCCAGCGAGGATAGCATGATTCCCGTCATCAGCTTCATCGGACATCACAATGCTGGGAAAACGCGTCTGCTCTCCCAATTGGTTGAAACACTGACTGAGCGCGGACTCCGGGTGGGCGCTGTGAAACATGCGCCGCACGGCATTGTAGCTGATGAGCCGGACGGCACAGACTCGCGACAATTGCGAGAGGCAGGAGCCCATCGCATGTTGCTGCTAGGTCGCGACACGGCTGTCTTGACATGGGCTCAACCCTCAATCGAGGATCTAGAGGCGACTATCCAGCGGTTGTTTGCAGACTGCGATCTGGTACTCATTGAGGGATTGAAGCGAGGGCCATTCCCTAAGATCGAAGTCTTTCGTCGAACAGGCAAGATCCCGCAAGAGCCCTTGGCTGGAGCCATCGACGTAGTCGCCGTGGTCAGCGATGCTGCGATTGCGCTTCCCGATGGCACAGCCAGTTTCTCTCCCCGCGATCACGAGGCCCTTGCCGATTTTCTAGAGACACAATTCCTATCATCATGATTGGTCTGATAAGACGAAGCGGACACAGGAGACAGTGCGA
>CAZKDW010000065.1:0-7500 GCA_964551625.1 uncultured Thermotogae bacterium
CGCTGCTTCTGAGATCAGATCGGATGCTTCGGCTCCGATGATCTGCACACCCAGAATGCGATGATCGTCTGCATCGGCGACGACTTGGAAGAAGCCCTCCGGCTCTCGCATGCCCAGAGCCTTACCCAAGGCAGCAAATGGAAATCGTCCGACCAGCAGCCCTCGCCCAGAAATCTTGGCCTTGGATTCAGATAGGCCAACAGAGGCAATCTCCGGATCTGTGAAGATGGCTTGGGGAATCAAGTCATAGTCGATGGCTGGCGGTTCATGCCCTGCCAGCCGTTCAGCAACTTGGATGCCGTCTGAAGAGGCCTTGTGTGCTAGCATGGGACCGAGTACGGCATCGCCGATCGCATAGATGTTGGCAGCCGACGTGCGCAGCTTATCATCCACACGGATAAATCCGCGGTTGTCCATCTCAACACCGCAGGTCTCCAGACCAAGATCACGCGTCTTTGGCCGACGGCCAACGGCCACAAGGATGCGATCGACGGCATGTTCTTCTCCATCTGCTGTTCGAAGGACGATGGTATCGCCCTGTTGTTCGAACCCCTCTGCGGCTGTGTTTGTCAGTACTTTGATCCCACTCTTGCTAAGAGCTCGTTTGAGAGTTGAGACGGTTCGGCGATCCAAGTCGACAGTGGACAGAAGCTCAGGAAGAAGCTCAACAACGACAACCTGTGATCCCAATCGGTTGTAGATCGTAGCCAACTCAAGGCCAATGACGCCGCCACCGATAATGGCGAGACGCTTAGGCACTTCTAGTAGAGCTAAGGCATCGTCTGAAGACCAGATCGCGGGGTGATCGAAGGGGAAGGGGGGAATCTGAACAGGATCCGAACCCGTGGCAATGACGATGTGGTCTGCCGTCAGATCATCGCCTGTAGACAAAGAAACACGGCCTTCGCTCGATAGCGTTCCCCGAGCGCGAATGACATCGACGCCGTTCTTTTCCAAGAGCGTTCCGATGCCGCCGACGAGTGTATCGACGACCTCCCCTTTCCATGTTGCCAGTCTTTCAAGATCGATAGCAGGCGGAGCAAATGTAAGACCGATTTGCTCAGCTTCGGCTGTTTGAGAGAGAAGCTTGGTGGCTGAGAACAACGCCTTGGTAGGGATGCACCCGACATTCAGGCAAGTTCCGCCCAATGCCGCCTCCTCAATGACGGAAACGTTCAATCCTAATTGGGCGGCGCGAATGGCGCAGACATACCCAGCAGGGCCTCCTCCGATGATTGCGATGTCTGTTTTCATAGTGATCGAGCATACGGTAGCCGGGGACCGAGCATCATGCAACCGGAGCGCATGGTGTGAAATGGTGCTCTTCCCAGTGTCTGGATACACTAGAGCCGCAAGATCGCATGGTGAGAAGGAGGATGTATGAAGCTCTTCATTGACACGGCGAACGTATCAGAAATTCGAGAGATGGCTTGGTTGGTCGATGGCGTAACGACCAATCCGTCATTGGTGGCCAAGGAGAAGCGTCCCTTCCGCGATATCATTACGGAGATTTGTGAGCTTGTCGATGGCCCCGTGAGCGCTGAAGTGATTGGGCTAGAGACAGAAGAGATGGTCGCTGAAGCCAAAGAGCTGGCACCCATTCACAAGAACATCGTGATCAAGATTCCGATGACAGAAGCAGGAATGCGCGCTGTGACTATTTTGACACGCGAAGGCATCCGCACCAATGTCACGTTGGTCTTCTCAGCAAACCAAGCGATGCTTGCAGCCAAATGTGGAGCGACTTTTGTATCTCCGTTTGTCGGCCGCCTAGATGACATTGGTGCCGATGGCATGGGGTTGATTGCTGAGATTCGCGAATGCTATCAGAATTATGTGTTCCCCACAGAAATCCTAGTGGCAAGTGTCCGCCACCCGCGGCACCTACTTGATTCGGCTCTCCTGGGCGCTGACGTTGCGACGGTCCCTTATGGCGTGCTCAAGAAGGCCTTCAATCATCCGCTGACTGACTCAGGCATTCAACGGTTTCTCAAAGACTGGGAAGGAGTTCCTCGATAATGTTCACCACAATGCGGGCGACCCGCGATGCGTATGGCGACACACTGGCTGAATTAGGATATCAAGACCCCCGGATTGTCGTGCTTACAGCTGACTTGGCTGGGTCGACGAAGACCAGCATATTCGCAGCCCAACATCCGGATCGTTTCTTCAATATGGGTGTGGCTGAGGCGAACATGATTGGAACAGCAGCCGGATTCGCCCTGTCGGGATTTCGACCCTTCGTATCGACATTTGCCATGTTCGCTACAGGTAAGGTCTGGGAGCAGATCCGCCAAGTTGTGGCTTACCCTAAGACGCCTGTGAGGATTGTTGCCACGCATGCTGGGTTAACTGTTGGTGAAGATGGTGCTAGTCATCAGATGTTGGAAGACATCGCCAATATGCGAGTCCTCCCCAACATGAGCGTGATTGTCCCCTCGGATGCTGTTGAAGCTGCCAGCGTGATCCGTTTCGTGGCTGCCTACGACGAAGGCCCCGTGTACGTGCGATTGGCGCGAGCTGCGTTTCCGGTCATTCATGATGAGGATTACGTGTTCGAATTTGGCAAGGCCGAGGTCCTAGCCCAGGGGTCGGATGTGACGATTGCTGCCTGTGGTTTGATGGTCTCTGTCGCCCTTGAGGCAAGCGAAGTTCTCGCTGCGGACGGTATTTCTGCTGAAGTCGTAAACGTCTCGACGATCAAACCACTCGATCGTGAAACTCTATTGACATCGGCAAGAAAGACGCGCGTGGTTGTGACTGCAGAGGAACACCAGATTACCAATGGCCTGGGAAGCGCCATTTGCGAGCTATTGTCCGAAGAGTTGCCAACGCCCGTGGTTCGCGTCGGTGTGGATGATCGATTTGGACAATCTGGCGATGCCGACGCTCTCCTCGCCCACTATGGTTTGGATGTTGACGGCCTTGTTGCTGCCACGAAGCAAGCCCTGAGCAAGAAGCAGTAGAAGAAGACCGTTACCCAGATCTTGAGCCATCTAACGCTGTTCCTCTGAGGGAGCGTGTCACGGTCGCCAGTCGTTCCTTGGTTGTGGTGCGATTGCAGGCACAGGCCGCGCGTTGTATTGAATCGACTGGATCTTGCTAGTGGGATAGCGTGTCGCGGTTCGTTGCCATGAGGTAGTCGCAGACTTCGGTTACCAGTCGATCTCGATTGCTCAACTTCACGCGGTATAGCTTCAATTCTTGACGAATGCGATGCACGAGTGGATGGTTAAGTGTTGCGTGTGTGGCGATGATTAGCGGCTTGTCTGAAGCCAAGGCAGATTCGACGGCTGGGATGAAGTCGGGAGACACAAGCTCCATGGGTGCGAACTCATCGATAATGACCAAATCGTTCGATGCAATGGCTGAATGAATGGCCGGTATCGCAAGATCGTTGAGTGTGTCCATATTCACCGTGTATTTACCGATTTGAGGGCCGATGCGTTGATGAATGTGTGCAAGAATGCCCTCTCGCCCTGTTGCGACATCGATAAGACTGAATCCCACTCGGTGGCCACAGACAAGCAGTTCCTTGCCGATGATGCCGCCTGCAGAAAGCGGCAGGGTCTCGATCACACGCTCGATAAGCGTTGTCTTTCCTACCCCGGGACGACCTGTGATGGCAACGCGTTCCTTGATCTGCATTTCATTCGATTCTATCCTCAGAGCTATGAGCAACAAAGGTCAAAGGCATCGTACGTGGCCAGGCATCATCACGGATGAGTATCAGCGGCGCCCATCCATGACGGTTCGCGATTTGCACAAGTTGGTATCTCAATCGTGTTTTGGCGGAGATCATCTGCTGCGCAACTCAGACAGTTTTGTTAAGGATCTGGCCACTGAATGGGACAGACTAACAGATGATGATCTACGCGGCGACGTGCTTCAACGCATCCACCCCCTAGGGCGAGTGGCGAGACTCCATTTAGGGCCGTGCAAGGCGATGGGCTTGTCTCATTACGACCTGTCTCGATTGTTACTGGCTCAGCCCATGAAAGAAGGTCGACATGAATCCTTCGAATGGGCATGGGCGACCATCCTGCATAGTGCACGAACCGAAGAGATTCCATTCACGTACGATCAGCTGGTCGCGGTGCAGCCAACAGATGAGATGGGACACCACAGTCCCGAGTATGGAAAGACCTCCTATCGAATCCTCAATAACTTGGGACATGCCCCGACTCATGAGACCCTATGCCAACTCGGAATTCTCCAGTAGCGCGGCCGCATGATCGATGGATCGGTCACCTGGATATGGACGCATTCTTTGCTGCAGTTGAGCAATTGGATCATCCTGAGTTTCGTGGCCGGCCGGTCATTGTAGGAGGGCTAGGGCCTCGTGGCGTTGTATCGACAGCGTCGTATGAGGCCCGTCCCTATGGCGTGCACAGTGCGTTGCCTATGGCGATCGCGAGAAGACTTTGTCCTGACGGCATCTACGTGAAGTCACACTTCTTTCGGTATCGCGAGATTTCCGATCACGTGCGGACGATCTTGAAGCGCTTTTCTCCCACTATTGAAACAATTTCTCTTGATGAGGCATTTTTCGATCTCTCAGATTTCGGACCCAACTTTGAGGATATTCATCAGACAGCCAAGATCATCAAGAGAAATGTGCAGGCTGAAACGAAGCTTACCTGCTCTGTCGGATTAGCTCCCAATCGCTTCCTTGCGAAATTGGGATCCGAGATGGACAAGCCGGACGGATTTATGGTAATCGACCCCGATCAGATCCATGAGATCCTGGACCCTTTACCTGTGGGCGAGATCTGGGGTGTGGGCAAGGTGACAGCCAAGCGTTTGGCCAGTCTAGGATTCTTGCGAGTGAAGGACTTGCGTCTGGCTCCGACGGACTTGCTCATACGGGAATTGGGATCGACAGGGCGGAGGTTACAGCAGCTGGCGATGGGCATCGATGACACGCCGCTCTCAGGTGAGGTCGATTCCAAATCAATCTCGCGTGAGACCACGTACTCGTTTGATGTAGACGATATTGAGGAGATCGAGTCCGAGGTGCGCCGTTTGGCAAGGCATGTTGCTCAATCCCTGCAGGCCCAGCATCTGATTTGTCGGGTGGTGCGAATTAAGGTGAGGTATCCCAATTTCAAAACGATTACACGGCAAACGCAACTGGGTGTGGGCACGGATACGCCCGAAGTAATTGAATCGCTTGCTCTTGAGTTGCTTCGCAATCGTGTGCCTCTTGATGAGGGCGGCATACGGCTTCTGGGCGTCGGGCTGGGCGGTATCGTAGAATCCCGTGCGCGACAGCTTCCGCTATTTCCCGATTGGCTCTAGCGGTGGTTTCGCAACGGCGGAGTCCGTCTTGCATAAGGTGGACAACACGCACCCCCAAAAGGGAACGATTCGATTGATCCCCGTTGGATAGCAAGTAGGGTTGTGTTGAGGTGATCTTGATGCGACGGTGTTTTGCTCTTGCGCTGCTGGCAGTCTGTGTCTTCACATGGACAGGAGTAGCCCTTCCCCTTTGCGACTATCGCTCTCCCAAGACGGACCTATCTGACTTGACATTAGATTTCTCTTATCAATATCACAACGATCCATACGGTTTGGAAGATCGCGATATCAGTAAGGGTCAATTTGGCGTGGATTATGTACGGCTGTTTGATACTCCAGAGTTTGGCTATGACATCGCATTCTCCAATGAAATGGCCGTGTCTGAGGAAAACCTGTCGAACTACACGGTCAATGCGGAAGGCAGCTACAAGCGATACTTCTCTATTGAGAAGAACTACTTCGCTTATACCGGCGCCGTTTCCCGAAGCTCGTCATCGTTTCAAAAACTGGGGCTGTCATTCAATGTCGGTGTTGGAATGGGACGATTCGCTGATGTCACGCCGCTGGCCAAGGCAACCCGGATTAGCGACTACTTGGTCGAGAGCGGAGCACTCACTCGTGACCTTCATCCAGTTGACCTAGAGGATCTCGCTCGTGAGATCGGGAGCATTTCGTTCTATGACTCACTGCCCGAGTTGCTCGCTGTTATTCAGAACATCATTGAAGGCTCAGGATATGCCCGTTCGAGCGGACTCGATGCACTCGATATCTCCGAGATAACGCGCTTCATCCAAGAGAGTGGATTTTCCCGCTACTGTGGATGGGATGTGAAACTCGGAGTGGGATATGAACTGTTGGACCCCTCTGGCGGAGAGAATGATTTTCTGATCTCGGGAACCTTTAACTACGCATTGGCCACAGAGCCCAAAGCACAGTTGCTGATGCAGGGATCCTTCTCAGGGCCGCTCGATATCTTGATGACTCACCGCATCGATCTCACGAGTTCATACGGCTACTTCATCTCGAGCTTCCTATCTACCAACGCGACCTATGACTTCTCTCGGGAAACCTGGGGAGGCCTGCCCACAGATACGCATCGCTTTGTATTCGAGTTTGTCCTCTCCCCTGTCGATACAGCCAATGTAGTCGCAGGTGTATCCCTCGAGCATAAACCCTACTATTTGGAATGGGATACAAACATTCAGTTATCGATTCAGATGGATCTGCTCTAGGGCAGCCGAATTACACAAGAGATTCAATCACATCGCGCATGAGGGGGTCAGCCAAGAGCCTGGCTCCCTCTTTCAATTCGAAGAATCGTGCTTCGGCAATTTCATCAGGATCGGGAGAGATCTCTCCGATGAGTAACACGCGGTAGAAGAACTGTGTCCAGTGTAGCAGCGTATGCTCGCCCAGCTTTGAGTGGACGGCTAGTAGATCGCTAATCTCTGCATGCACACCAAGCTCCTCCCGTATTTCGCGGAGTAAGCCTTCGACAGGGCCCTCTCCAAACCGAATGAACCCTCCAGGTAGCGTCCAACGGTCCTTCGTTAGCCCTCGACTGCCCTTGAGCAGCAGAATACGTCCATCCACGACAAACACGCCTTCGGATACGACGCGCGGCATGGTCGCATGAACGGCTTCGCGAACCCTGGTTGTGACACGCGGATCTGTGGGCACAGTATCCTTGCTCATCCAATCTGTTGGATGAGCTTCGAGATGCGGCGTGCAGTAGAGAACTCCCGAAGATGGGGCCAATGGAGCAATAACCTCAAATTCAACAGAGATGTCCTCCCTCAAGGGCAAATCGAGCTGTCCATCTCGTAAGACGAGAAAGATCCTACCATCGGACTCCAAATAATAGCGTTGTGTCATGGGCTGTCATTGTACGCGAACAGCACCTCTGCCAAGAAGTTGTGCCCCCCATGCCGGTAAAGGATAATGCGGCGCTTTCCGAATACGGTCCATACAAACACAGAGAAGTTCGATTCGGAAGGCTTTGAACTGGGCTTGATCAAAGCGCGAAAGGAGAGTCGACGTGAACGAACTGTCGCCATCAGTAGGACGAGTGGATGCCGATGAGAGGAAGCAGTCCGCAGGTCACTTGAGAGGTCAGATTATTCCTCTTTTACAGAAACTCCAAGAGAAGTCTGGCTTCATTTCAGAAGAGCACGTGGATGAGGTCGCGGCTGCAACAGG
>CAZKDW010000066.1:0-7427 GCA_964551625.1 uncultured Thermotogae bacterium
CCCATCAAGAATTCCTGGAAGTCGCCGGTGGGTTCTTTCATGTCTAGCTGGAAGGGGTTCTTGCCTTCGTCTGCTAGCCGTGGGTCGAACCGGTAGAGCGGCCAGTAGCCACACTCGACGGCCAGCTTCTCTTCTTGCTGGCTCTTGCCCATGCCCTTCTTCAGGCCCTGATTAATGCAGGGGCTGTAGGCGATGATGATGGATGGGCCAGGATAGGCTTCGGCTTCGAGGAACGCTTTCAAGCATTGATTCTTGTTGGCGCCCATCGATACGCTGGCAACATACACGTAGCCGTAGCTCATCAACATGCGGCCGAGATCCTTTTTCTTCGTCTTCTTACCGGATGCGGCAAACTTGGCGACCGATCCAGTCGGTGTCGCTTTCGAGGACTGTCCTCCGGTGTTGGAGTACACCTCGGTGTCCATGACGAGGATGTTGACGTCCTTGTTCATGGCCATCACGTGGTCCACACCGCCATAGCCGATGTCATAGGCCCATCCGTCTCCACCGAAAATCCACACGCTCTTCTTTGTGAAGAGATCGCGCATGGACAGAATGTCGGCATGCTTGCTCGGATCAAGCAGTGAAGCGAGCTTGTCTCCGGCTTCTTTGGAGGTGTCGCCGTCGTCTTTGGCTGCTAGCCATGCCGTCATCGCGTCTTTGAGTTCGCCGGTTGCTGATGCAGCGGCTTCTTCAACGAGGCGGACGAGTCGGGCGACGCGGGCGGTCAGGGCCAGCTGCATCCCGAAACCGTATTCGGCGTTGTCTTCAAACAGGCTGTTGGCCCAGGAGGGGCCGTGGCCGTCGGCGTTGACGGTATATGGTACGGCCGGTGCCGATCCACCATAGATGGACGAGCAGCCGGTGGCATTGGCGATCAGCATGCGGTCGCCGGCGATTTGGGTCGCTAGCTTGACGTACGGCGTTTCGCCGCAGCCGGGGCAGGCGCCGGAGAATTCGAACAGCGGCTGCCGGAACTGAACGCCCTTGACGGTCTTCCAGTTCATGACGTTGTCATGCACCGGTAGGGTCACGGCATAGTCGAAGAGCGGCTGTTGCGGAAGCTGTGTGTCCAGCGGTTTCATGACCAGCGCTTTCTCGCCACCCTTGCCAGGACAGATGTCGGCACAGTTGCCGCATCCGACACAGTCGAGCGGGTCGATTTGAATTCGGAAGCCATATTCCTCCATCCCCTTTCCCATACCAGGAATGGTTTCGAAACCTTCGGGAGCGGCCGCCTTCTCTTCCTTTGTGACAAGGAAAGGTCGAATGGTGGCATGCGGGCACACGAACGCGCACTGGTTGCACTGGATGCAGTTCTCGGCTACCCACTCGGGTACGCTGAGGGCAACGCCGCGTTTCTCATACTGCGTGGTGGCCACGGGGAACGATCCGTCCGGACCGGTCCAGTCGTAGCTGCCATCGAGGTCGGCATCGAACGCGCTGACGGGCAGCTTGTCGCCGTCTTGCAGCACCATCGGTCGCATGACGTCGAGCACCCACTGCGGCTGATCCGGTTTGGCCGGTCCGCCTGAGGCTGTTGCCCAATCGGCGGGGACGGTGATTTCGACGGCGGCACTGAGTGCGTGATCGACACCGTCGTAGTTCATCTGAACGATCTTGTCACCCTTCTTGCCATACGCTTTCTTGATGGCGTCTTTCAGATAGGTGATTGCCTGATCAATCGGCAACACTTCAGATAGCTTGAAGAACAGCGTCTGCATAATCATGTTGATACGTCCGCCGAGGCCAACTTCACCCGCGAGCTTGACGGCATCGATCGTGTAGAACTTCAAGTTCTTCTCGGCAATCGTGCGTTTGAGCGAGCCCGGCAGGTTGGCGTTGAGGCCTTCCAGATCCCAGGGGCAGTTGAGGACGAACGTGCCGCCGTCCTTGATACCGGCTAGCAGATCGTACTTCTCGACATAGGCTGGGTTGTGGCAAGCCACATAGTCGGCGGTTTGCACGAGGTACGAGGACTGGATTGGCGTCTTGCCGAACCGCAGATGGCTGACGGTGATTCCGCCCGACTTCTTGGAGTCGTAGGCGAAGTAGCCCTGGGCATACATGTCGGTGTTGTCACCGATGATCTTGATGGCGTTCTTGTTGGCGCCGACGGTTCCGTCTGAACCCAGTCCCCAGAACATGCACTGGACTGTGCCCTCAGGAGTGGCGTCGATGGCTGCCGGCATCGGAAGCGAGGTGCCTGTGACATCGTCGTTGATCCCCACGGTGAAGCCAGTCTTGGGGTCGTCGAGTTTGAGGTTGTCGAACACCGACTGCACCATCGCTGGGGTGAAGTCCTTAGAGCCGAGGCCGTAGCGTCCGCCGACAATCTGGATGTCGCGATCTACGCCTTGGAATATGCTCTTGATATCCAGATAAAGCGGTTCGCCGAGAGAGCCCGGTTCTTTGGTGCGGTCGAGCACAGCAAGCTTCTTGACGCTATCTGGCAACGCGGCCAGGAAGTGTTCGGACGACCAGGGTCGATACAAGCGGACCTTGAGCAGTCCTACCTTGGTTCCCTGCGCGTTCAAGTGATTGACGGTTTCCTCAATGACATCGCACGAAGAACCCATCGCGACGACGACGTTCTCGGCATCAGGCGCGCCGACGTAATCGAACAGGCTGTAGCTGCGGCCTGTCAAATCGGACACCTGTTTCATGGCGTCAGCGACGATGGCGGGTGTGGCCAGGTAGTACTTGTTGGCGGCTTCGCGGGCCTGGAAGTAGATGTCAGGGTTCTGCGCTGTACCGCGAAGATGTGGATGCTCAGGATTCATGGCACGCTTGCGGAAGTTGTCGACGGCATCCCACGGCATGATTTCCTTCATGGCTTCGTGCGGGACAAGGTCAACTTTCGAGATTTCGTGAGAGGTTCGGAATCCGTCAAAAAAGTGAATGAACGGGACTTTGGACTTGAGCGCAGCGACGTGGGCGACCATGCCCAAGTCGACGGCTTCCTGTACGGAAGCAGAAGCCAACAACGCAAATCCCGTCTGGCGCGTGGCCATCACATCAGAGTGGTCGCCGAAGATGGACAGTGCGTGCGAGGCAATGGCTCGTGCTGACACATGGAACACGGCAGGCAGCAATTCGCCAGCGATCTTGTACATGTTGGGGATCATCAGCAGCAGACCCTGGGACGCAGTAAACGTCGTGGTCAATGCACCGGCTGCGAGGGAGCCATGGACGGCACCGGCAGCACCAGCTTCTGACTGCATTTCTGTTACCTGAAGCGGTTGGCCAAACAGGTTCTTCATTCCATGAGCTGCCCAAACATCAGCAACTTCACCCATGGGCGAGCTTGGGGTGATCGGGTATATGGCGGCGACATCGCTGAATGCATACGCGACGTGGGCAGCAGCCGTATTCCCGTCAATCGATTTCATGTGCTTCACTCTTTCGGACATTCCTAGTCCTCCTCTATGGTAGGGAAATCTTGATAGTTTCAGTAATCCCGCGCGAATTGTAACGACCGTATCCCGCTGACACAACGGGAAAACCGTGCCCATTTGGGGAGAGTCTTCGAGCTCCTTCCACCTTATCTGGGTCAACATTGCAGTTGTTTTTCATCTTCAGTGTTGAGACGCAGTGTCTCATGATTACGTTGACAGCGCTCAGGGACGGAGGAGTCTAGGATTGGGTGTCCGAGTCAGCTGAGGCACAGAAGAATAGCAGATCTGATTCCATGACAAAGCGGCAATCGATTTCCCAGCCTGAATAGGGATAATATTCCTCCCTCACGCCGTATCCTTGGGAACGCGGTGGGCCGGATGTCTAAGTCTCCCGCTCTTGAGGAAGAATCTAGGTATATGGCTCTTGGTGATACATTAAGGAAGTAAGAAACTGGAGGTCGTTTGATGAAACGAATAGTAGTCCTGATAGCAATTCTTGCTCTTCTTACCGCAGGAACAATCTCAGTTTTTGCTGGCCCGATCCATGTCGGGGGCGAATTCACGGTATCTGAGGCAACGATTCAGCATACGCCGCAGGGCAACGCTTGGGGATACTTGAGAAATCACGCCGGGGAACTGGAGATGTGCGGTCCTATACACGTTGGAGGCGAGTAATAGAGTCCAGAGCACTCTGATTACGGAATATAGGCGGTAGAGAGCGTGAAACGGGGAGTTGCCCGACGGCGCTCTCTTCTCTTATTCAGGAATGAATGTGAAGCTGTGCCGGATGGAAGGTCGCCAGTGGTCCCTCCTTCGTCAGAATTGGCTGGAATGCTCTCAGTGGCTTACAGTTGAGTACGTATCAAGCCGCCAGGAGTTATGCGGACGAACGCTACGTCATCGGCGTTTTTTTGGAAGTGCTCGACGAGGAGTGATTGAACAATGGTCGACGGCTTAACGATCCGACGCACAGGTGATGCCGTAGATCGTGTTGAGAAGCGATCCACTTCTTTAGAGCTACTGGCTAAGAGTGGAGCAGCTGAGATCTATCGCCAGAACATCGAGGCTGGACGGCACTTCTATCTCTATGCATCTGATGAATGGTCGGGTTTTGAGCTCATCTACGTCCTGCGAGGAACATTGACAATCGACAAGGATCCCGATGGAGCAGAGGACCAGGTTCCGGTAGTCCTTAACCCTGGCGATTGCATTCATCACAATGGTTTGCCCAGGAGAGTCTATTTCCGAGTCAATGAGGCGGCGGAGTTGCTGCTGTTTTCTTCCGCGCCCGGATTCGATTTGTCCAGCGCCGGCATGTCGGACATGGTTGCCATGGCGCGCTCGGTTGAGGAGAAGGATGAGGTAACGAAAGGACATTGTGATCGACTAGGTCACTGGGCGATCAAGACGGGAGAACAACTTGAGCTTGACGGCCAACAACTGATAGATTTGTCCTATGGAGCGTTCCTTCATGATGTCGGCAAGGTGAAGGTCCCTGATGCGATCCTGCAAAAAGCTACACGACTCACAGATTGCGAGTGGGAGGAAATGTCAAAGCATCCCGACTACGGGGCAGACATGATTAGCCAGAGAGACTATCTAGAGGGGGGAGCCGCTGAGATTGTGAGAGCCCATCATGAGCGATTTGATGGCGGCGGGTATCCTCGCGGGCTCAAGGGAGAGGAAATCCCTATCGGTGCTCGAGTTATTGCTGTTGTCGATGCCTACGATACTATCCTTTCTGCTCGCCCCTACAAGAAGGCTCTAGCCAAAGACGAAGCCATTAGCGAGTTGGAGAAGAATTCGGGTACGCAGTTCGATCCGGAAGTTGTCCGTGCTTTCCTTCAGGTTGTGGGCAGAGTCGATGATGACGAGGAGCTTTCCGATGCTAAGTAGGTTTCTGAACTCCCGCTGGAAACATCTGATTCGCCTGCTTCCCATGGGAGCGATTGTTGGCCTGATCGCCGGGTATCTTTTCCACGACCTGCTCTACGGCCTTCTCATTGGCTGTGTTTTTGGAGCCGTGCTCGGTCTGCTATTCGCTGTTCGAAACGCGGCGTAGCTGGCTCTGTCAGAAAAAAAAGACCTCGCTCCAAGATTGAAGCGAGGTCTCATCAGTTTTCTTTCCTAGAGCTGTTATTCTAAAGCTTGTCTCCCAAGCGGTTCTTCATCACGGTCTCCAGGTTCGGTAAACCGATTTCCTGAAGTTCGTAGCGAACGCGTGTGCTGGGGACTGGGAACGTCAACAGGCGGCTCAAGTCAATCGGAGTACCGATAACGATGGCGTCGCATTCTACACGGTTGACGGTTTCCTGAAGATCCTTGATCTGCTGGTCTCCGTAGCCCATGGCCGGTAGCAACCGTCCAATCTTGGGATACTTGCGGTAGGTTTCGGAGATTGAATCCACGGTATAGGGTCGCGGATCGACGAGTGTCTCCGCTCCCAAGCGCTGCGCAGCAATGACACCAGCGCCATACTTCATGCCGCCATGTGTAAGCGTCGGGCCGTCTTCAATCACCAATACGCGCTTTCCGCGCACGATGGATGGATCGTCAACCTGAATGGGTGATGCGGCTTCGATAATGGTGGCGTCCGGGTTCATCCCATGGACGTTCTCGCGCACGAAGTGAATGTCTTCCAGCGATGCCGTATCCACCTTGTTGATGATGATGACATCGGCCATACGAACGTTGACGCCGCTTGGGTAGTACAGCAGCTCGTGGCCAGCACGATGGGGGTCAACGACGACGATTGACAGGTCGGCTTCATAGAACGAGAAGTCGTTGTTGCCGCCATCCCAAATCACCACGTCAGCTTCTTGCTCGGCCTGACGCAGGATCTTCTCATAATCGACGCCAGCATAAACGATGGTGCCAGCGGCGATATGTGGCTCATATTCCTCGCGCTCTTCAATCGTGCATTCGTGCAAATCAAGGTCTTCGAACGTTTCGAAGCGCTGGACTTCCTGCTTAACGAGATCGCCGTAGGGCATAGGATGGCGAATGACGGCCAGCTTCTTACCCTGTGCCTTCAAGATTTCGGATACGCGGCGTGTGGTCTGGCTCTTGCCAGCGCCCGTGCGAACTGCGGTGATCGAGATCAGTGGCTTGGTGGACTTGACCATCGTCGACTTCGGGCCGAGCAACATAAAATTGGCGCCAGCAGCATTGACGATGGCTGAGCGTTCCATGACGTACTGATGGGACACGTCGGAGTAGGCAAACACGACGATGTCAATGTTCTTCTCTTGAATGATGGAGACCAGTTCGTCTTCAGCGAAGATTGGAATTCCTGCTGGATAGAGGCTTCCCGCCAACTCAGGGGGATACATCCGGCCTTCAATATCTGGAATCTGTGTAGCCGTAAATGCTACGACATCGTAACTATCATCTTCCCTGAAATACGTGTTGAAATTGTGAAAGTCGCGACCTGCGGCTCCCATGATGACGACGCGTTTTTTCATGTTCTGTTCCCCCTTTAGTTGCCTAACGTTGGGGATTATAGTCATAGCTCTCCATACAATCCATGAGGTGATGCCTGCTCTTCGAACAGCCGAAGGAGGAATCGTTTGTACTCAGAGCAACGAGCACGCCGCGGTGAATCCATGACGTGCTCGTTGCTTTTCAAGCAGTCACAGGCTACTTAATGAAAAGACGAGGTGGCGACTGCTCTCAGAGTAGCTCTGCACGAAGTGAATCCGATATGGCCTGCTCTTCAAGAGGCAAGACAACGTCGCCGGAAAATGCGAGATGATCACTCTGTGAACAGGTGTGTTCACGATGAGTCTTCGCCACGCTGGTTGTGCTCTCAAGGTGCTATTGGTAGAAGCATTGACTGTGCAGTTTGAGGTCGAGGGTTCGTGCTGTATCATGGTCTCATGTCTTTAGCAAACAAGATCACGATTGCCCGAGCCCTCCTCATTGCGCCAACCGTCATTCTCTTGCTGATGGGGTATCGAACGGCCGCCCTCATTCTATTTGTTCTTGCCTGTGCTGGTGATGTTGTCGATGGCATGGTGGCTCGAGCAC
>CAZKDW010000067.1:0-5447 GCA_964551625.1 uncultured Thermotogae bacterium
GCATAAGAAATGGTGTGATGTGGCGCTCTGTAGGGGCGTCGCCACACCAGCGGAGAGCCAGTCTCCAGCAATCCTGCCGTGCTATAGATGCGAGTCACTTCCACCGCTTCTTCAAACGACAATGCAGGCAGCAAATCGGGCATACACCGAGCCAGCAAGCTCTTGCCTGACCCTGGAGGGCCAATCATCAACAGGTTGTGTCCTCCAGCAGCAGCGATCTCTAGCGCACGTTTGGCCTGTAATTGACCCCTTACTTCGGCCAGATTATGGCGAAACGTCTTTTGCTCGGAGTATGCCAGCGATTCTCGATCCGCCACTGTGGGAGTGATCTCAATCTCACGATTAAGGAACTGCTGCGCTTCGGCCAGGGTGTGTACGGGATACACCGGCTTATCCGAAGCAATCGCAGCTTCCAGTGCATTCGCTTGAGGAACAATAAATCCATCGATCTGATCCGCGGTTTCAAGCGCAATGGGCAGGACACCGCGTATACCTCGAACTTCACCGTTCAGCGCTAGCTCGCCTAGAAGCAGGTACCTCTCCGCAGTATCACGTACCTGCCCCGTTGCCTTGAGAATGGCAATAGCAATAGGTAGATCGAAACCGACACCTTCTTTCTTCAAGTCTGCCGGAGCCAGATTGGCTGTGATGCGTCCGGCAGGGAAGTTGAATTTCGAATTCTTAATTGCGCTGCGAATGCGCTCGCGACTTTCGGATACTTCTTTCTCTGGGAGTCCGACCATATTGAATGTTGGCAGACCTCCAGAAACATCACACTGAATCTCGATCAGCCGTGCTTCAACACCTAAGACAACGCCGCTCAGCAGTCGAGCGAACATCAGTCAGGAACCTGAAACGCGTCTTGATAAAGGAGGAGGCTGCCAGGACGTATCGCGACAACGTCAAATCGTGCCGGCAGTTCGCACTTTGTCTTCTGCATAAACGAAAGCGCTGCAAAGATTAGCCTGCGTTGTTTGCGATCATCGACAGCTCCTTCTGGCCCGCCGAACCCGTCACCAGTTCTGGCCTTCACCTCTACGAATACAAGGACATCTCTATCTCGCGCGATAATGTCGACTTCTCCTAACTTGGTTCGCCAGTTTCGCACAACGATCTGATAACCCTCTCCTTTCAGGAAGAGACACGCACGTTCTTCTGCTTCGTCCCCACGTATCGGCATCACATCCCTCCTCAGCTTTTGATATATTAACTTGGACGCCGCTCCCCTATCAACTCTGTCCTTAGAAATTGCGAGTCGCCCTGGCTGGAGATATACTGAGGAAAATTCAGAGAATGAGGAATTCATGGGCATATTCATCCGGAACGTCCGCCCGATTAGGGCATCTAGTTCCGACATCAACTTAAGGTTCAGGGACGGCCGCATTGCCGTGCTGTCACCATCGGAAGACCTGACACTGACAAGCGATACTGAGATTGACGGTCAAGGCAAGCTGGCCATTCCTGGATTCGTCAACGCGCACACGCATCTCGGCATGGTTCTGTTCCGAGGGTTGGCTGACGACGTACCGCTTCAGGTGTGGCTGGAAGAATATGTGTGGCCCCTCGAACAGCAACTGAAACCTGAAGACATCTATTGGTGCACATTGCTGGGAATTGCAGAGGGTATTCGATCGGGAACCACTGCATTCATCGATATGTACATGCACAACGAGCAGGTCGCTAGAGCCGTCGAGGAGTCGGGTGTTCGTGCTCTGTTGGCGAATGGAATGATTGCTGCATCTCTCCAGGAGAATGGGACGTCTGAATTGGCCAAAACCGAAGCCTTGATTCGCCAATGTCATGGCCAGGCAGACGGACGCATCCAGGTCGCTGTCAGTCCCCATGCCGTCTATACCTGCAGCGAAGACGTTATCCTCGCTGGAGTAGAGATGGCGCACAAATATGACACAACGATACACACGCATATATCAGAAACACGGTCGGAAGTGGAAAACTGGAAGGCGAAAACGGGGCTGAGCCCAGTCCAGTATCTTCGAGATCTGGGAGTTTTCTCTGTGCCCACACTGGCTGCTCACTGCGTACACGTAGACACAGATGACATTGCGATTCTTGCTGATCACCCTGTGACAGTAGCCCATTGCCCCAAGAGCAACGCCAAGCTGGGGAGTGGGATTGCCCCAATACGCGCCATGCGCGAGGCGGGGGTACGCGTAGCCATTGGAACCGATGGAGCCGCCTCCAACAATCGACTCAACATGGTTGAGGAACTGCGCGCCTGCTGGATGCTGCAACGGGCAACGCACGAGGATCCGTCATGTCTTGGCTCGGCAGAGGTTGTGTCCATGGCCGTAGATGCTGCGCGCGGCCTGCTTGGATTGCCTGAAGACGGCTTCTCCGAAGGCTCTCCAGCCGACCTGGTGCTGTTTGATACGGATCAAATCCACACGACACCGCCCCATGACGCAGCAGCCATGTTGGCGTATGCAGCCAGTTCCGGCGACGTGACAGATGTCTATGTTGATGGAAAAGCTCTTCTAAAGGATGGAGAATTACGCACGATCGATGAAGAACGGGTAAAATGGGAAGTACGACGCCTGCTACACAGGCTCAAAAATAGTTAGCCCTCTCTGGGAAAGTGGCAAACCCCTTCCTCGGAGACGGGTGAGAAGGAGATCAAAATGGGACTCAGTACGGACAAGAAGACGGAGATCGTTAAGGAATTTGGCAAGGGTGACAACGACACAGGATCGGCAGAAGTTCAAATTGCATTGCTGACGACACGGGTAACGGAACTGACAGAACATCTGAACGAACACAAGAAAGACTTCAGCGCACAGCGCGGGCTACGGAAAATGGTCGGTCAGCGCCGACGACTGCTGAAATACGTCAAACGTCATGACTTGACAATGTACCGCCAATTGCTTGAGCGGTTAGGAATCAGAGGAGTCTAGACACTTTATGTACATTCGAGAAAGTATTGATTTCAATGGCAACGAACTGACTTTAGAAACAGGACAAATCGCAAGACAAGCTGGTGGAGCAGTACTGGTAACACATGGAGACTCTCAGGTATTGGTCACCGTGGTCACAGCGAAACCCACGCGCGATCTCGGGTACTTCCCACTTCGCGTCGATTACGAAGAGCGATTCTATGCCGCAGGCAAGATTCCCGGCGGCTTTTTTAAGAGAGAGGGACGGCCGAGCGACGCTGCCATCTTAACCAGTCGAATGATCGACCGGCCCATTCGCCCGTTGTTTCCCAAGGGATACAACGACGAAGTTCAAATTGTCGCTACCGTTCTTTCAGCTGACCCAGACTTCCCGCCCAACTCACTGGCTATTGTGGGCGCATCAGCAGCGCTGATGATTTCGGATGCACCGTTTGACGGCCCCATCGCTGGCGTTAGCGTCGGTCGCAAAGATGGAGAATTCATCATTAACCCCGATCTGGAAACGAAGGAAACTTGTGGCGTAGAAATAACTGTAGCTGGATCGAAGGATACAGTCACGATGATCGAGGGAATGATGGACGAGCTGTCCGAAGCCGAGGTCATTGAAGGGATTGAAGTCGCACACGCTGCCATTCGCCAGTTGATCGGACTGCAGGAACTGTTCGCTTCCCGTGTGGGTCCGATCAAGCCGGTATTCACAGAACAGGCACCCGAGGATGAGCTCACGCTGACCCAGGTTCGCAACGTGATCTGGGGCCAATTCCCAGCCATCCACTCCCTGCCAACCAAGAAGTCGCGCGACGACTTCATGCAAGGCTTGCACAAGCAGGCTGTCGAACAACTAGTACCCGAGCATCTCTCTGACGAAGAGACAGCAGACCGCACCAAGGCTATCCGCAAGACCGTAGAGAAGTTGCTCAAGGAGTACATGCGCAAGGAAATCCTGGAGCGTGGCATTCGTTTGGACGGACGCCGCCCCGAGGAAATCCGCCCCATCAGCTGTGTTGTCGGTGTTCTTCCCCGTACGCACGGATCGTCGCTGTTCACAAGAGGCGAAACCCAGAGTTTGGGTGTCATCACGCTGGGTGCCACGCGCCATGACGAACAGATCATCGACCAGATGATGGTTGACGGCCGCAAGCGCTTCATGCTCCATTACAACTTCCCTCCGTACTGCGTGGGTGAGGTTGGACGCATCGGTTCACCGTCCCGACGCTCTGTTGGACACGGATACTTGGCCGAGACCTCACTTAAGGCTGTCATGCCTTCTGAAGAGGACTTCCCATATGTCGTTCGCATGGTGTCCGAGATCCTCGAATCCAACGGATCTTCGTCCATGGCCACTGTATGTAGTGCATCGCTATCCATGATGGATGCTGGCATACCGATCAAACGGCCCATCGCGGGGATTGCCATGGGGCTTATTGAGGATCCTGTCACGCAGCAGCGCGTTATCTTGACAGATATTCAAGGGGCCGAGGATCACAACGGCGACATGGACTTCAAGGTCGTCGGAACACGAGAGGGCGTCACTGGATTCCAGCTGGACGTCAAGGTTGGCGGCATCAACAGCGAAACCATGACGCTGGCGCTAGCCCAGGCCAAGCGTGCGCGCATGGCCATTCTCGATGAGATGGATCGCGCTATCGCCGAACCTCGCGAAGAGCTTTCTCCCTACGCGCCCAAGTTGTCCACAATCCAGATTCCCACTGAGAAGATCGGTGCGGTCATTGGCCCTGGTGGCAAGATGATCCGCCAGATCATCGAAGAGACTGGTGCGGAGATTGACATCGCCGATGACGGGTCTGTCAAGATTGCTGGCCCGAACTCTGAAGCCGTTTATGCAGCGCAGGAATGGATCAAAGACCTCACCACGGAACTCGAAGTAGGGACTGTGATGAAGGTTAAGGTTACACGTATCGTCGATTTCGGCGCATTCGTAGCCCTTAAGAATGGATCCGAAGGTCTCGTACACGTTTCCAACTTAGCTTCTGGCTTCGTTGATAACGTGAAGGACATCGTTAGCCCTGGCGACGAAATTACCATTGAGGTCATCGGCGTCGACAAGATGGGCCGCCCCGATCTGAAGAAGATCGATGGCGACGGTGATGCCAAGACATCCTCCAACAATCATGGTGCAGAGAGTGAAGAAGCTCCGGCTAAGAAGCCAGCACCAACTGTCGAGGTTCATAGCGGCGACATCATCGATGGGACAGTGACCAACACAACAGACTACGGTGCATTCGTGGAAATCGCCCCTGATGTCACGGGCCTCGTACACATCTCGGCACTGTCTGACGAATATGTCCGACGGGTCACAGACGTAGTCAAGCCTGGCGATCCGATCAAGGTTGAGGTGCTAAATATCGACGAGCGCGGTCGGTACAAGCTACAGCGCATCGTTCCTGACTCGGAGAAGAAGCAGCCAGTCGAGACTGTAGATGAGCCAGCAGCGGAAAGTAGCGAGGACGTGCAAGAACAGGCAGCACCCGTTCAGGCACAGCCAACGCCACAACCCGAAACCGTGGTTCAACC
>CAZKDW010000067.1:5547-7340 GCA_964551625.1 uncultured Thermotogae bacterium
GCTCAGCCGAAAGCGGAAGAGCCAACTCAGCCTGCTGAAGAACCCGTCGAGCAGCCGACTCCCCAAGAAGAGCCTGCTGAATTCGAAGACCGTTGGTAGATGGCGGACATCCCACTTCATGACCGTTCGCAAGCTATACACCAACGCATTTGAATCGACCTTAGATAACGGACTGCGGATCCTCGTAGAGGAGGTTCCGCAGTCCCGTTCTGTTTCTACCGGTGTTTGGGTACGCGCAGGCAGTCGAGAAGATCCTGCCACGCAATCTGGATTGGCTCACTTCATCGAACATCTCGCGTTCAAGGGCTCGCCCACGCGCGATGCACAACAGATCTCACATGAGATTGACGCTGTCGGTGGCCATCTCAACGCTGCAACAGCTAAGGAGTCGACGTTCTACTACGCAGACGTTCCCGCAGATGGATTGGCAGCAGCCTTGTCCATTCTTGCCGATCTGGCCCTGCATCCGAAATTCGATCCAGCCGACATCGATCTCGAACGCAACGTCGTTCTGGAAGAAATTCGCGGGCATGAGGACGATCCAGAGCAAACAGCTTACGATCTCTTCAGCCAAGGCGTGTGGAATCGCCAGCATCCGTTTGCGCGTTCCGTTGTAGGGACACGCCCCGCCATTGAATCCGTAGGCCCGGAAGACGTTCTCGCCTTTCATTCGACTTTGTATCAGCCCAACAACATGGTTGTCGCTATATGCGGGGGTATCAACGCCAAGCAAGCCATTCGAATCGCCGAGGACCTATTCAGTACGAAACTGCAGACACAAATGGCTGTGCCAACAAGAACGCCTCCCGTTTTCCAGCCTGGTACCACCCATCACGATCGACCAACAGGCATGTTCCATGTCTACATAGGAACCGATGCTCCTGCTGCTGCACACGATGATCGCATCCCTCTCGAAGTCGCCAACTCGATCCTTGGAGATGGAACGAGTTCCCGGTTATTCCACACAATTAGAGAGACAAGAGGATTGGCCTATGCCGTCTCCAGCTACATCAACAGCTTCTCCGACGGCGGCATGTGGATGACCTATGCAGGGATTTCCCCCAAGAATGCCGACACAGTAATCGCATTGATCCGCTCGGAATTCAATCGAATGTTGTCCGAGCCCATTCCCAGCGACGAACTAAACCTGGCCAAAGCCAAGTTGCGCGGGCACCTCATCCTTGGAATGGAATCCAATGGACACCGAGCTTCACGATTGGCCAATGCTGTTTTGCAGCGCCGCGACATCCGATCGCCCGATGATTTGCTGGTTCGACTCGATGCTGTCACCTGCGAAAGCGCTCACGAGGTACTGTCCACCTACTTACAGCCAGAGCAGCTCAACATCACCACTGTGGGGCCCTCTGCCTGAGCCCATTGCCCTTAATAATTCTGACGAGTACCATGAGACATCATGGCTACTGCAATTTATCCAGGAAGCTTCGACCCGATCACAAACGGGCATATTGACATTGTTCGACGGGCACACAAACTGTTCTCTAAACTTTACATCGCCATCGTCGCCAACCCCAACAAGAATGCGCTATTCACAGCCAACGAACGCGTAGAGATCACACAAGCAGCGCTTGCCGAAGTCGGCATCCATGGGTTGGAGGTTATTAGTTACCAGGGCCTTCTTATCGATTGCGCGAAGGTGCATGGTGCCGCTGCCATCGTTCGAGGGCTTCGTGCCAATTCGGACTTCGAGTATGAGTTTCAAATGGCACTCACCAATCGAGATCTGGCATCGGAATTCGAATCCGTATTCTTCATGACAGCCAAGCGCTACAGCT
>CAZKDW010000068.1:0-7159 GCA_964551625.1 uncultured Thermotogae bacterium
CTTCATCTCAAGAACCACGAAGAACCCTCAATCGGCGATTAGACACCGACTCGGTTGGCTTCGTTAGTATCATATCATTGCAAAAGAATAGCACTCTTGTTATTCTTCTGTTATGAAATGGGAATCGTTTCTCGAGCGATTCGGAACCTACTCGGTGATCGAACCACAAATGGTGTACGTAGGAGAAGCCAATCCGAGGGCCATCCAAACGCAGTTGAGTCGTTGGGTCAAGGCGGGGCGCCTGATCAAGCTAGCACGGGGGAAGTACATTGTTGCAAGCCCCTACCGATGGATTGATACCCCTCTTGAAGCCATCGCCAACCTCCTGGTCTATCCATCTTACGTGAGCTTCGAGCGGGCACTTGCGTGGTACGGATTGATTCCCGAGTCAGTTCCCATTGTTACTTCGGTCACAACAGGACGTCCCTGTGTGATCGAGAATTCCATGGGGATGTTCCAATATCGACACATCCAACAGCGGTTATTCTGGGGCTATGAAGCCATCGCGCATCAGAGCGAATCGTGCATCCTGGCGCTTCCCGAGAAAGCGATTCTCGACTTGTTCTACTTCCAGAACGGCGTCGCTACTCCTGAGAGAATCCAAGAAATGCGCTTCCAGAATCTGGATCTCCTCAACCCGGATCGCCTTGCGTCATTTGCCCAGCGCTCGGGGATGCCTAAACTTCAGAAGAGCACGGCGATCTTCCTGAACTACAGACATCAGTTCCTGCGGGAGTATGCATTGACATGAAAGATCGAGCACTCCAGTTGATTCGAGAAGCACCGCATGAATCACGGGGGAACATCCTGCGCGAGTACCTGCAAGCGCACATTCTCTTCTCACTTCAAGCAGGACGCGCATTTGAGAAACTTGCCTTCGTCGGCGGGACTGCGCTGAGATTTCTTCATGGGCTACGCCGGTTTTCTGAGGATCTCGACTTCTCTTTGGAGAAGCCCGAGTCCTACAACTTTGCGCAACTCCTGCATCGAGTTGAATCAGATCTAGTCAAAACAGGGTTTACTATTACAGTACATCCGCGCGAATCGGATCCTATGAACTCCGCTTTCGTACGCTTCCCAGGATTATTATATGAGTGTGGACTGAGCCCCCACCAGACAGAGAAGTTGGCCATCAAGATCGACATTGACACCTCGCCACCCGTCGGAGCAGACCTGCAAACGACAGTCATCAATCAGCACTTTCTCGTTGCACTTCAGCACTATGATCTGCCATCACTGATGTCCGGCAAGCTTCATGCGCTTCTTTCAAGATCCTATGCAAAGGGCCGCGATATCTACGACTTGCTGTGGTACTTGT
Source organism: uncultured Thermotogae bacterium (assembly GCA_964551625.1). Taxonomy (GTDB): domain Bacteria; phylum Bipolaricaulota; class Bipolaricaulia; order UBA7950; family UBA9294; genus SPBW01. Next base: position 1,319 of record CAZKDW010000068.1, read on the forward strand.
CGAGGCCAATGCCCACGAGTCCCAACATTCCTCTCTTGCGTAACGCTTTGGAGCAAACTGAGTGGACCGGAGAGCCTGTGACAGCTAAGACATGGAGATCTGTTGTTGAGGCCCGCCTGCGAGAGGTGAACTTCTCAGAGGCTGTGAATGACGTAGCTCCGTTCTTGGAAAGCCGCGAAGAACGCGCGCTTCTCACGCTGCCAATCATCCTAATAGCACTACATCAAGGACACGATCTGAAGGACTCTATCTAGCCGCAGCCAGCCAAGCGGCTGAGCAGACTCGTCCCCCTGCAGATCGACCCCTTCAAGGGCGACATCTCTTCTTTAGCAGCAGATACCGCCTAGCTCGCAGAGGCGCGGAACGCACAGGAATCTTCGCCAACTATACAGAGAAGCGCGCTGCCCTCGAAATGAGAGCAGCGCGCCAATCTTCTTTGCTTGTTACTTCTTACTTTTTCTTCTTGTCTTCTTTGAGTTTCTCGACGATTTCTTCGGCGATGGAGAAGGGAACCGCCTGATAGTGCTCGAAATGCATCGTGAAATTACCTCGTCCCGATGTAGCACTTCGTAACTCTGAGGCATATCCGAACATCTCTGCCAACGGAACAAATCCTTGCAGTACGGTAGCTCCTGCCTTGGTATCCATGCCCTGCACGCGTCCACGTTTACTACACAGACTGCCTGTGATAGCGCCTGTGTAGGTTTCCGGCGCTGTAACTTCGACACTCATCAGTGGTTCGAGGAGTTGGAGTCCGGCTTTGAGACAGGCCTCTCGGAATCCCATCCTTCCGCATGTTCGGAATGCGTGTTCTGATGAGTCAACATCATGCATCGATCCATCGACAACCGTCACTTTGATATCGACCATAGGAACACCGGCATAAGGGCCTTCAGTCATTTCATCGACGATCCCCCGCTCGATGGCATTGAGATACTCACGCGTAATCTTTCCACCCTTAATCGTATTCTCGAATTGGAATCCAGCGCCCGGGTCTGCAGGTTCGATACGGAACTTCATGTGTGCGTATTGCCCGCGGCCACCTGTTTGTTTCACGTGGCGATATTCATGGTCCACAGCGCTGAGGATTGTCTCGCGATAGGCCACTTGCGGGCGATCGGAATTCACGCCCACGCCAAATTCTCGGCGCAGCCGATCGATAATGATCTCCAAGTGAAGCTCTCCCATTCCAGAGATCACGACTTCGCCCGTTTCTTGGTCGGACTTCACAATGAATGTCGGATCTTCTTCAGCGAGTCGATGCAGTGCCTTAGCCAGCTTGTCTCGGTCTTCCCGAGATGCAGGCGAAACAGCCACTCCGATGACGGGAGCGGGAAATTCAATCGACTCCAGAATAATGGGGTGCTTCTGGCTACAGATTGTGTCGCCCGTTCTTGTTTCAGCCAGACCCACGACTGCACCAACTTGCCCGGCATGGAGACGCTCCACAGCTTCCCGATCATTGGCGTGCATCTCGAACAATCGCCCGACGCGCTGCATCTTGCCGCGTGATGAGTTGTAGATATGAGCGCCAGACTCAAGCAAGCCCGAATACACGCGCACGTAGGTCAGCTTGCCCATGTGCTTGTCTGCCTGCACCTTGAATGCCAAGGCTGCCAGCGGTGCATCGTCTTGAGGTTGTCGGATCAGCTCTTGATTAGATTCAGTGCTCGCCCCAATTGTCGGGGGTAAATCTGACGGCGACGGCAGGTAATCTACCATGGCGTCGAGCAATCGCCGCACGCCCTTGTTCTTGAATGCCGAACCGCAGAGCACGGGAATGAAGCGTCCATCGATCGTCGCCCTGCGAATAGCCTTCACGACCTCATCTCGCTCGGGCACAATTCCCTCAATGAACTTCTCCATGAGAGAGTCACTCTGCTCGGAAATCATCTCAAGCATTCGTTCAGCGGCTGCATTCGAGGCTTCCATCATGTCTTCGGGAATCTCTTCTTCACGAATCACGGCTTCGACACCTGGCGCATCGTCGTAGTAGATGGCCTTCATGTCGACCAAGTCGATCACACCCTGAAACTCGCCCTCTGCACCGATAGGAATGACTACGGGGACGGCATTGGCGCCCAATTCTGCGCGGATCTCTTCGACGACGCGTTCGAAATCGGCACCCGTTCGATCCATTTTATTGATGAAGGCAATGCGGGGAACGTGATACTTCTCTGCCTGCCGCCAAACGGTTTCTGCCTGCGGTTGAACGCCGCCGACTGCACAAAACAGAGCGACAGTTCCGTCTAAGACGCGAAGACTGCGCTCCACTTCGGCTGTGAAATCGACGTGCCCAGGCGTATCGATGATGTTGATGCGATGCTTGCGCCAGTAGGCGGTCGTAGCAGCTGACGTGATCGTAATGCCGCGCTCTTGCTCCTGGACCATCCAATCCATGGTGGCCTCGCCATCATGGACCTCGCCCAGTTTATGGCGTTCGCCTGTGAAGAAGAGAACGCGCTCTGTGACAGTTGTCTTCCCTGCATCAATATGAGCCATTACGCCCACATTGCGGACGTTTTCAATAGGTGTTACCTTGGTCATGGTCTAACTCCTTCGCGTACCGTCCAATTCCCTCTATGTATGACGGGTACGCCCCCACAAATGCAAATCCGCCTCGCTTTTCAGCAAGGTGTCAGTTCACGGACTCAAACAGGAATCAGACCGGAGTGCAATTGAGGACTTCTTGAAGGTGAAGAATACGACAGATCGAAGGCAGTGTCAAAGGTCTTCGCTTGCCGATCCAGGCCATGTGACAAGGGCACCGCCATCAGGCGATCGCTAACCTGCGACCCCTCTTCAAACTATGCCCGTTGGACAGCCCGTTGGCAGAGCCCGATACTACAAGGCATGGATCCCCAGCCCTTGGAAACCGATCAATCAGGACACCACCATCCTCGCGTCCTTGTCGCGGGAGAAGCCCTCATTGACCTGGTCCCTTCAGCAGATCATCCAGGCTCCTATCACGCGATACCTGGGGGATCGCCTTTCAATGTGGCCGTTGGGTTGTCGCGATTGAACATTCCTACAGGATTTCTGGGCAAGGTATCGACAGACCCGTTTGGGCAACAGCTCAAGACAACGCTGAGAGGTAACGGCGTGGGGGTAGGCTTCGTGCAGGATGATTCGGGGCCAACCCAACTGGCGCTGGTCACCCAGAAACCCGGACAGGAGCCTCAGTACGCCTTCTATGGACACCAGACAGCCGATGCCAATCTCGAAGTGAGCGATCTACCTGTCAACCTGCCTGCAGCCATCCGTGCTATTCACTTTGGATCCCTAGCTCTGATCGCTCAACCAACGGGAGCTACGCTCACGCACCTCATGCGCCGCGAAAGCCGGCATCGCATCATCAGTTTGGATCCCAATGTGAGGCCCAGTCGTATTCCCGATATCACTGCCTACGCACGCCAGCTTGAAGAGTGGATCACCCTCAGCCACATCGTGAAACTTAGCCAAGCTGATCTGGCCGTCGTCTTCCCGGCAGCACACGCTGATGAGGTTGCTGCTCAGTGGCTGGCTATGGGGCCGCAACTCATCGTCATTACGCAGGGAGCGAATGGAGCCACGGCATACGTATCAAGCAGCTCTGTCCATGTCCCTGCGCCCGCAATTCAACTCATGGATACAGTCGGAGCAGGCGATGCCTTCACATCAGGATTGCTGGCATGGCTCGATGATCACGCCAAGCTCTCGATCGATTCTCTTCAGCAACTTGATTCCGGCAACCTTCGCCTGATGCTGCAATTCGCCACACAAGTAGCTGCTCTCACCTGTGGGCGTGAGGGTGCTGACCCCCCGCATCGTTCCGAACTGGCCATCTAGCTTATTCTGCCCAGGCTTCTAGCCTTGCGCCTGCCGGTGACCGCGTTAGAATACGCATCGTTCCTGATTGTTCCCAAGCTAAGCGAGGTTGTGAGATATGTCCCTTCGATGTGGATTGCTTGGCCGCCCTCAATGCGGCAAGACAACGGTATTCAATGCTATAACGTCTGCTTCGGCGTCGATGTTCGATGCTGCAGAAGCCCATCGCGCCACAGTCGCGATTCCCGATGAACGCATCCTGCGCCTGGTGGAACTCTATTCGCCAGCCAAGATTTCTCCTTCAACCATGGACCTCGTGGATATCCCAGGTCTGGAAGAAGGCGCAACGGCTGAGGGTGGGCGAGGATCGAAGCTGCTGACACACATCAAGGAAGCGGACGTGTTGATCCATGTGGTTCGCTGCTTTGAGAACGGGAACGACTCAGTCAATGTGCTCGATGATGTCGAACGGATCGATCTCGAATTGATGACCGCCGATTCCGTCACGCTAGGACGCAAGATCGAGCGCATTGCCAGGCGCGCAAGCACAGGAGACAAGGCAGTGATTCAGGAATCCGCATTGTGCCAAGGCGTGCTCGATCGACTTCATGATGGCATTCCCGCGCGCAAGCAAGGGCTAACAGATGCCGAGCGCATCGCTGTGTTTGAATGCACGTTGATGTCCCTCAAGCCCGTTCTCTATGTGGCCAATGTTGATGGCGCTGAGGATCTTGATTCCGATGCTGTTCAAACGCTGCGTGCCTACAGTGAGAGTGAAGGCAGTGAAGTCGTCGCCATCTGTGGCCGCGACGAAGCCGACATCAGCGAGTTGCCTGAAGAAGATCGCGCTGAGTTCTTGTCAGAATTGGGGTTGGAGAAGCTGTCTGTAGAAAGGCTCATTCACGCAGCATATGGCAAATTACAGCTGGTTGATTTCTTCACTGCCGGTGACAAGGAAGTGCATGTCTGGACTTGTCGATCCGGCAGTAAGGCCCCTGCAGCTGCCGGCAAGATTCACACAGACATGGAACATGGATTCATTCGCATGGAAGTCATCGCCTACGACGATCTGATCGAGCATGGCTCCGAAGAGGCCGTAGCCAAGGCTGGCAAGGCGAGACTGGAAGGCAAGGAGTACGAGATTCGCGATGGAGACATCGTCGTGATTCGCTTCTCACCGCCGCGCTAATTCAGCAATCGTGCATCTGCCAGCAATTCCGACAGAATGAGAGGTTCTCCCTTAGAAGGATCCAGAACCAGTTCGAGCGCGTCATGCACACATCGCGTGACGCAGACACCACATCCCATGCACGCAGATTCATCGATGCTGACCTGTCCTTCCTCCAGCGTAATGGCATCAAACGGACAGGCGTCGACGCACAGACCGCATCCCACGCAAGCGACGGACGTACGCCGCGCAACAAACCCTGACGACGCCAGCATTGGCGTGCCGTTTCGCTGGGCCTGCATCGCCCCGCAGCAACATGAACAGCAGTTACAGATGGCATAGAAACGTCCCAGCATGGCGTCCTTGAAGAAGGCGTGATGCACATGTCCTCGTTCATGTTCTGCGCGCAGGATTTCCACAGCCTCATCCTGCGTGATCACACGAGATTGTTGAGGATGATGCTCACGAATGAAGGCAGCAAAGGGCTCGCCAACAATCAAGCAAACATCCAATGGCAGACAGGGGTTTTCCATTTCAACGCGACACGGACAGTCCAACACCACGATGTGATCGGGATCAGAAAGCAGAATGTCCTTGGCCGTTGTGTAGGGAATGATCTTCTCAAGATCTCGCAGCTCAATGGGTTGATCCAGCGTAACCAACTGTTCGGCTGCGTTTGTGAGCACTACCTTGCCGTGATAATGATCGGCAAACGCTTGCTTCGCCTGCTTGCTTCTCCCAAATGCAGATCGCAGAAGAAACCAGGCTGCGACACCAACAAACGGCATCAAGAGTTTAGGGATCTTTCGATTTCCCTTGGCTGTGCCGATGTAGGCGTATGGCCAGCGTGTATACACATAACCATG
>CAZKDW010000069.1:0-7113 GCA_964551625.1 uncultured Thermotogae bacterium
ACTCCCAAGCCAAAACAAGCAAGTCCCTTTCACAGTCTGCGTTCTGGGAATTCACGTGTTTCATTAAGAGAATCGGACGATCCTCAGAACTTGGAAAGGGTTAGCATATAAGCCTTTCAGACTGAGCAGATGATGCAACCCACCGGTTCAACCGCGTCTTGCTTCTTTGAGCTACTCTGAGCCTGGATTGCCCGTTCTCGTACCTCTTGAGGACAGAGATGGTTGCCCTTGTCGCGGCTGCGTCCTCTGAGTCTCCGGCAGCCCCAGGCGGGTCACTTACGCCAAGTGAGGAACCATCACATCAATGGCACCTGGGGCCGCGACCACCTGGAAGCTCCTCTCGGGCAACCGGTACGGCTCACCATCGATGTGAGCTATTAGCTTTTGGGATGAAGAAACCGCTATCTCTTGAACCTGATGGTACGTTACTTCGGGAAGCCGTAGATGCTTTCCTGCTCTAGCTTGCGGAAGTCTCAGAAGCCTCGCAAATTTAGAAGAAAAATCTCCGATCGCGGCAACGTCGAGAAGACCATCATCCAGGCAGGCTCTTGGTGCAAGCTGGAATCCTCCTCCACTGTACTTGCCGTTTGCCAGCCCAAGGGAGATCAGATCCCGCGTCTCTGTCCAGTCGTCGTTCTTGATGGTTAGGGAGAAACTCTTGAACCGGAAAATCTCTTGTACGGCAGCCGCCAGATAGGCGGAGGTCCCTCGCAACCGCTTCATGCGAAGAACGTCTCGAGCAACCTGAGCATCAATGCCAATGCCCACGCCGTTAACAAAATACCGATCGCCTACGACATGACCAAGATCAATTGCTCGTTTCTTACCACTCACCATGGTCTCAATGGCATCAGATAGAGTTGCCGGTATTCCCACCATCCTGCAAAAATCATTTCCGGATCCTGCCGGGATTACTGCTAGCGGGAGCCTTACGGAAGAAGCCATGATCCCGTTAACGACTTCATTGACAGTTCCGTCTCCTCCCATGGCTACGACGTGTGTGAACCCAGCCTCGATGACCATCTCTGTAACATGAGCCGCCTCGTACGGCTCATTTGTGAGAAAGACATCGTAGTCAATGTGGCGCCGATCTAGCTCGCGGCGCACCGCGGGAAGGAGGGTACTGCATCGGCCCTGGCCAGCAACTGGGTTAGTGATCAGGAAGTATTTCGAGGGGGCCATAGCGGATATCCTACGCGTAACGAGACCAGTCGTCCAAGAGCCACCTAGTTAGGGCATCTGTACAAGCAATAGGGATTAGCATACTGAATCACTCTGAATCCGCGCGTGAAACCAAACGTGTAGCGATGAGCTTCGCACCAGAGCTAAGGACATCCGTCGCCAGCGTCTGACCCATTTCAATGGGTGCCTCCACAGACAGGGATCGCACGAGGTCCATGATCTCGGGGATCAGGGTCTTTGGAACCGGCGAGTCAGTTTTGATGGAGACAACCGGGCGATCTCCTCCAAGAACTCTCGCACTGCTGGCAAGAACCCTCATCGGTTCGACGGTCTCTTGCCTTGCGTAGGTCTCTCCACGCTTGCAGCGATTTCCGGCTACGCTTTCGACCTCGTCGCCAGATAACGTCACAGTGACCTCGCATCCCACTGGGCAAGACACACAGACAAGCTTTCTCTGGATCATCCTTCCCTCACCTCCACTCGCGCTTCGCTCGCTTGTGAGAGACCACTGAGCAACTTGGCCGAGATGGGGATCTCGATCATCTCGCTCGGACGCGCTCCCAGTTGACGGTGGCAGCTAACGCCGCCGATAACCACTTCAACATTGAGCAACGGCCTCGGAACACGTAAGAACAGTGTGGTGATGGTTTCACGATCAAGGCTGCTTGGCACCATATGCAATACATTCTCTCCTCGAATGAGGCGAATCGGAACGCGGGCAGTGAGATCTCCTCTTGCATACTGCGCCGCAAAGTGCCCCGCTCGCTCGCCAGCCACGGCAACCCAATCGACCAGGTCGAATACCGCGACGTTGTTCCCTGCGGCAAACAACCACGGCGCTGGCGTCTGCATTCGGGAATTAACCGGAGGACCACCGTTTATCGGTTCCAACTCAACGAATGACGAGATAAGTTCAGTTTCAGGAATGAGGCCTACAGAAACAACGAGTGTATCGACGTCAATTCTCTCCTCCGTACCTCGAATAGGCCGCCCCGCTTCGTCCACATCTGCCAGGGTCACTCCCTCCAGGCGATCTTCCCCGTGGATGGCAACGACAGTACGCCGCAGAAAGAGGGGAATGCCGAAATCTTCCAAACACTGGACAACGTTCCGCATGAGTCCGCCCGGGAACGCCTTCATTTCGACCACCGCCACCACCTCGACACCTTCCAAGTGAAGCCGCCTCGCCATGATCAAACCGATGTCGCCGGAGCCGAGAACGATGGCTCGCCTTCCCGGAAGAACCCCATGGATGTTCACAAATTTCTGTGCAAGCCCTGCTGCAAAGATCCCGGCTGGACGCGGTCCTGGGATCATCAGCGCGCTGAAGGGGCGCTCGCGCGCTCCCGTGGCTAGGATCACCGACTTAGCATGCGTTTCGACGATGCCGTCCGGGCCTACCGTTGAGACCACCCTTTTGATGGGATCGATTCCAAGAACATAGTGCGAAGAAAGAATCTCGGCATCTGTCTCGTGGATCTCGGCGATCAATCGGTGAGCGAACTCCGGTCCCGTCAACTCTTCCTTGTAGCGGTGGAGTCCGAACCCAGGATGAATGCACTGATCGAGCACACCTCCGGGCGCGTTTTCCCGCTCAATGAGAACTGTCCTTGCGCCTTCTTTCGCTGCTGCAGCTCCTGCAGCAACACCAGCGGCGCCACCGCCAATCACAACGACATCTGCGTTCTTGTGGTTCACGTTCGCGCCTTCCCTGAAAGAATCCATGACTCAGATCTCCGTTGAACGATCTCCTCTGGCTCCACGTGAAGCTCGCGTGCCAGGATCCTTAAGATTGAGGCGCTGCACGAGGCGCCCTGACACCTGCCAAAGCCCGCCCGAGTACGAAACTTGATGCCATCCAAAGTCGTTGCCCCTCTGTGGATAGCGTCAATGATTTCTCCCTCGGTGACCTGATTACAGTAACAGACGATGCGGCCCAAGCGCGGATCCTTACGAATGTGCCGATCTCTTTCTTCCAAGCTGAGCTCGGCCATCCTCGGAGTCCTTATCCGAGAGGGTCGGAAGGAACCGGTCTGCCTCAGGGAGAGATCAACAGCGATCACATCGCGGACAAGCCATTGTGAGATAGCAGGAGCCGCTGTCAGACCAGGAGACCTCATGGCTGCCGCTTGGTAGAACCCTTCGATAGGACTCCTTCCAACCACGAAATCCTCTTGTGTCGACTCCGGTCTGAGTCCGGCAAATGCCTTCACGGCAAGAGAACAATTCAATTCAGGGACCAAACGACGAGCACCTTCGAGAACCTCCCGGATTCCCTCGGGGGTCGTTTCGGCCTCTCCTCGCGCATCTGGAAGCTGGTCTACCGCTGTCGGCCCGAGCAGGACCCCGCCGTCAATGGTTGGAAGGACAAGGATTCCTTTGGTTATCTCGTTGGGCGCAGGAAAAAGGACCGAGTTCACGACGCCGGCGCTCTTCTTGTCCAGCAGCACATACTCCCCACGCCGCGGATAGAGGCATGGCACATCCAAGCCAACCATGGCTGCAATTCGATCTGCGAATAATCCAGCAGCGTTGACTACAGCATCGACAGGATAGCGATCGGTTTCTGTCAGCACTGCGCAAACCTTGTTAGCTCTCGTCTCGATCCCCGTGATAGCTTCTGCAAGATGAACGGAAACGCCGTTTCCCGCTGCGGTCTCGACTGCTGCCATGGCAAGTTCCCATGGCTCAGTAATGGCTACGCTGGGTGACCACAGCGCAGCCTTGACCTGCGGATTGACTTGCGGCTCGTGAGCCAGAACCTGTTTCCGAGAATGAATCTCAAGATCGCTTACGCCATTTTCGTTTCCCCAGGTACGAAGCGTTTCCAACGCTGCGGTCTCTTGCTCATCGAAGGCGAGCACGTAGGCACCGGTCCGTTGAAAGGGAACGTCAAGTTCAGCACACAGAGATTCATACATCGAGTTTCCGGGAACACAAAATTTGGAGCGCACTGAGCCTGGGCGGTCATGGAATCCGCCATGCACAATGGCGGAGTTGGCCTTGGTCACTCCCCAGCCAACGTCGGGCTCGCGCTCGAATAGGCGGATCGAGGTGACTTCGAAGCGTGCCAGTTCCCGTGCGATCAGTGCTCCAACAACGCCCGCACCAATGACTGCAATTCTCATTGCACGACCTCTTTCCTGCTCCAGGAGCTGTAGGAGACAGATGATCTATGACAAGACAAACCCATTTCTCCGACATTGCCGTCGGATGAGACAAAGCGTAATTCACATCGCGTTTTAACATTCATCGTTCGCATAAAGCTTGTCATCCCGATCTCCATTTGTACTTTCTTGCGATTATCTTCTATTTATTTTCTAACATCAAATAAACGAATACTCATAATTCATACGTGGTACGCCGTCTAAGTCCAGAAGCACACGTGTTGCTCAATCGTCACTCCTGCGCTCGTTCTGGATAGCTACGGATCCTCACATGGGAATGCCGGCCGCAAGTCTCTCATCAAGCACAGATAATTCCGCAAGATTCTCGATAATGTAGTCAGGCTGAATGTTTGAGGCATTGAGAATCTGTCTCGTGGTGACACCGGAGAGCGTGAGAATGGCTGTAAGCCCGCCACTGAGCCCCATGGCAACGTCTGTCTCCAACCGGTCGCCAACGATTGCCGCTCTGTCAGCGAGAATGCCGAGTCGCTCCAGGCCTGCTTTCATCATGTGGATCGATGGCTTTCCAACAACTGTCTCGACCTCTCTTTGGGAGGTTGCTTCCAAAGCGGCGATAACAGCTGCCGCATCGGGAATCTCTCCACCTTCAACCGGACAAGTGCGATCGGGGTTTGTGGCGACGAAGCGTGCGCCACGTCGAAGAGCCTGGAACCCAGTGTTGAGCTTGCGATAGTCGAAAGTCCGATCGAAGGCGGCCACCACAAAGTCGACCTGCTCTGGGTCATCCGTTAACACCAACCCGGCGCCTCGCAGCTCTGCGAGAAGGGGTTCCTCACCGATGGCAAACACACGTGCGCCTGGCACTCGCTCCGCGAGATATCCGGCAAGGACGTAAGACGAGGTCACAACGTCTTCCGCCAAGGCCGGAACCCCGAGACGAGTGAGCTTCTCTGCGTAGTCGGCGCGAGAGTGAAGCGGCTTGTTGGTCAGGAAGACAATCTTCCTTCCACGAGATCGAAGCGTCTCGATAGCCTGACCCGCTCCTGCGATCAGGTTCTCGCCAAGATAGACGGTACCATCAAGGTCGAGTAGGTACCCTTCGATGCCCAAATTCCGTTGAATCATCCCGTTACACTCCTGGCAATCCTCTCACAGCAATCGCACAAACACAGAAGAACCAGACATTGTCTAGTCATTGCCTAGCCTCCAGTTGCTATTGGGAAAGGAAACTGCGAACAATATTGGGAAAGTCAGTGAAGAGTCCATCGACGTCGTAGACGAAAAGGAACACTCGAATCTCCTCTTCCAGCGAGGCGTATTTGGCGGGAAGGTCATCCGCCCTGAAGGTATAGGGGAAGACCGCCAACGCTCGTTCGTGAGCCCACTCGACAAATTCTGGATTCGCTTCAATAATGGTCTTGGATGGACCAATCGCGTTCGCATACATGGCAACGTCATCAAGCCCGCTTTCTGTCCACAGGGCGGCATAGGCCCAGGATCCGCTGATCAGTTGAACTAAAGGAATCTCACTTTCCAGCTCGAAGCGTAGGCGTTTTAACGAGTCAGATTCGAACGACTGAACGAACACATTTGCATCGTGTCCCGTGTATCCATATTGAGCGAGAGCAGCTAGGAGTGCTTCTTCCATCGGCAGCCCTTCTGATTCGTGCCAGCTTGGTCTCTTGATCTCCGGAATGATTCCTACGTTTCGTCCGGTGCTCTTGTTGAGTCCCTGAATGAGCTCGATCATCTCCGCAAAGGTCGGGACTGCGAACTGTGACAGCCCAACCGGAAATCTTCCCGAGAAATAGGGATCTCCGTCGGTTTGACATCTTTCATGAACGCTGAGCTCTCGGATCTCGGCAAGGTCGAAGTCGATAGCGTACCAGTGTCCATCTCTGCGATGGCGATCCGGAAAGATTGTTTCCACGTCGGTCGTCGGTTCCAGATAGATGTCGTGCAGGCAGATGAACTGGCCGTCCTTGGTTAACACGAGGTCCGGCTCGATATAATCTGCTCCTAGGGCGTAAGCGTAAGCGTATCCCTCCAACGTATGCTCAGGAAGGTACCCCGCAGCGCCACGATGTCCGATGACGATCTTCTCTGTCGCGAGAGCGACAAAACCAACCAACAGCACAAGACCAATGACAAGCAGTCCGCGTTTCATGGTAATAGTCTCCTCCTACCCGCCCTCAGCCGGAACGGCCATTAGTGGGTATCGATCAATGCCTGTAAAGAGAATCTGGATCGCCACATCGGAGATACCGTCCGCTCCTGGCTGGCTTTGCTCTGGCCCGGAGAACGCATCTGCCGCAGGTTCTCCCTCCCAATAGTTGCCGCCCAGGGGATACCCATCGTCCCAGAGGTTTCCCTCTTCATCGCACGTTGCATGGCGAGCATTCATGACGAAGACGTTGTGGAAGACCGTGTTTCGTTCGGATGTATGCACTAGGGCTAAGCCCAGCCCACACGTGCTGAGTATGTTGTCAACGATTACGCAATCAAAGCAGTCCCACAGAAAGATTCCATGATCCGCTCCCTCAACACGATTCTCATCGAGAGCATTACGATGGCAGCTATCCAAGTAGATCCCATTCTGGCAGTCCAAGGCCGTGTTCCCCGTCAAGGATGCGTCATGACATCGCCACAAGAAGATGCCGTGTTCCTTGGACTCGACAATCTCGTTCCCCAGGAGGGTTATCACACCAGACTCGGTCCCTTCGATTCCGCGGCGGCAGTCTACCAGCTCGTTGTCTTCGAGAGAAACACCTGGGCTCTGATACAAGAAGATGCCGCTTCCAAG
>CAZKDW010000070.1:0-7086 GCA_964551625.1 uncultured Thermotogae bacterium
TGATTGAAGCAGGCATTGAACCATCGGTAGGCAGTGTTGGGGACTCGTACGACAATGCTCTTGCCGAGACGATCATTGGGCTGTACAAGACGGAGGTGATTCATCAGGAGGGACCTTGGCGCGATGCTGATCATGTGGAATTCGAGACTCTGGATTGGGTGGACTGGTTCAACAACCAACGGTTGCTTGAGCCGATCGGGTATATTCCGCCAGCCGAGTTTGAAGAGCTATACTATCAAAGACAAAAAACTCCGGCCTTGGTGGCCGGACTCAAGTAAATTAGTCTCCGGAATACCCGGGGCGGTTCACCTCCTATGTTCTGTCGGCCCTTCGTTGAGTATCTGGATGCAAGCAGCTTCGTTGATTTGTATCCCCGGATTATGGTGGATCTGGCTGTAACCAGCCCCCTCTTGCTCCTTCGCGGACTATTTCGTTTATCGTACTCATGGGTACGTTGTAGTAGTCGGAGGCGGCTTCTTTCACCTCTTGATTCCAATTATTCGAGTAGGGATTCTGATCCTGTGTTGCAATCATGTCGTAGTAGATCTTCTGTCGATTGGAAAGGGAGAGACTGGGAGAGCTTCCCGGCACGTCTAATAGGATGTAGATCATAAGCACAAACAGGATAAGCATCGAACCTGCAACTACGCCACAACATGCTCGCAGGAAGTTCGTCATGATCTTCGTTGGTTTTTTGAAGCCTTTTCTGGCTACGCCCCCGAATGTAAACCACTCTAAGCCCGCTTGCACAATCGCCGTTGATTGTTCAAGGCCCTTGTTGCCAGTTATGGCAATGTATGCACACCAACCACCTGGTCCAAGAAACACAACGACAGAAAGAGTCACTAGAAGGAAACCCATGTCTATCATCCTTTTGGAGTAACCTCTTCACAATACACCCCCATGGTTTTCTGATACAAGCTTCAAACCAAATCGACTGAGAGCCTCTGTATTGCCTTCATTGTCTACAATCGAGGGGCACGGCTTGCCTCTGTTCCAGAATGACCTTCAGGAACATGCCCCGCTCATAGGTTATTCCAGCACTGCTCTATTCCTGGAGCGCTCCACAATCCTTCGCTTGGCTCATTGAGGAACATACTGAAAAGAGAATCGGGAGTGAACGGAAGGACCTGCCTGGATTCGAACTAGACCTTGAGCTGAAATGATCTCACGGAAGTTCTCGGTACGGTGACATCAGGGGTAGGTCAGCACCGTTCCCTCACTAATTTCTTCGTGAGATGCTAGCTCCATGAGCAGTTTTCTTCGTGCTGATCAGATCCGAAAGGCAATCTAGGGGGTCTCCCAACATGGGGGCTCATCGGAATCGTTCTCTGGGATCAGCAGGTTGCCCACAGGCAGCGATGCTCCTGGATCAAGAACCTGACACGCTGCCAGATCCTCATCCACAAGTTCAATGACTTCGAGACCTGCTCGCGGATCATTCTCTATCGGCTCGTCTGGAGAGCCACTGCTTGCTAGAGAGAAAAGGTCGCCAATGGTCACGCCATGCTGACGGCCGACTGAGATCACGACTTGATCGAGCGTGTCGTCCGTGCTGAGGATGGTTGCCCAGTCGGCAACAGCGACCGTCTGGCTCACAAGTTGAGCGGATTCTCCCGTTTCGCTCAGTACGGAGAGGCGGACGAGGTAATCTCCTGGATCACTAAAGCGATGTGCGACAGCTTGTCCAGTTGCCGTGTTCCCATTGCCAAAATCCCAAACGAGAGATGCAGGATTCAGAGCGGTGTTCGCTTCGGCTCGGAACCATGTTTCGGCACCTGCGAACGGGATCGCAGGACAGTAAGAGATGACGGGCGATTCGGCCAGGGCTGATCGAGTGAGAATGACGCGTGACTCCCCCTCTCCAATAAGCTGCGGGAGTTGCTGCTCTCCGCGTTCTTGCAGAACAAATGGAGGCACTTCAGCACGTACGTACTCGAATAACTCCCAAATGGTAATGCGCCCGTCAGCATTCAGATCGGCGGCTCCGTCCAATCCGCTTAGCAGAAAGTGGGTGAGCACGCCATGCTCTAGCTGCGGAGATTCGAAGGCGTCTTGATTTTCGCTTGACGCTGACAGGATCAAGCGCCCCTCAAGTTTGAAGTCGCTGAACACGTCTGCCGTGTCGCCGGTAGCCCGGGAGCCTGGTGTAAGACTGCGAGATAGCCCGCCGGAGTAGCAGCTGTCAAAGAATACCAACACATGCTGAGATTCGATGCGATCCAAGAATCGTCCGAACTCATCATCACGAAGCGCTGTGTCATCCTTGGCAGCAGCTCGCGTGTCATAAAGCACGAAGAACTCATCGACGCCGTCTCTCTCATCAAGATTGTCATCCACGCCTTGATAACCGTGCCCTGAGAAATGAATCAGCACCAGGTCCTCTGGATTGGCCATCTGCCGAAGCCAGCCCAATCCTTCGCGTACATTCACCAATGTGGCCAAGCGCTTCTCTATGTCGACTGGGGTAGCATCGGAAGCCATGCCCACATCATCAGTCAGCAAGCGAATATGGTCGGCCGGCACGTTCGAGTTCAGCAGCCAGGTCGCAATTGCCTCGGCATCGCGGCGAGCGTAGGAGAGGTCCTCTACCTCAGAATAGTCGGAGATCCCAATGACAAGTGCCCATGTCTGCTGAATGGGAACGAGCTCAGGATTGAGCTGCACAGAGACAGGGATCATCGTTGTCGCGACCAATCCCTCGTTGTCGCGAACCGTCAACCGGATCTGATATGTGCCTGGGGCGTCATATCGGACGGTGGGTTCTCGTTCGCGCGATGTGTGGCCGTTCCCGAAATCCCATTCCCAGCTCAGCAGTGTTCCATCTGAAGCCATCGATGTATCGACAAACCGAATGGGATCGCCCACAGCCGGTGTGGACGGAGACAGCTCGAAGCTCGCAATGGGCGGCTTTAACTCCTCAATTGATAGCACACGCATGATGGCATCGGAATGCCCATCGTTATCGATGATGCGCAAGGTCACAGGCCACGTTCCTGCTGACAGCGGGTCGATTACAAGCCGAGACTCTGCTGATATCCAGTCGAATATGCCATCTGACTGGACATCCCACGCGTACTCAACAACTGTGCCATCAGGATCCTGCGAGTCGATGGCATCCAGAAGAATGAAGTCGCCTGCTCGAAGCGCCCTTTGCAGCCGCGTGCCCCCCTCAGTTACAGGAGCCCAAGTGAAGGCGGCAACAGGCGTTGTCTGTGCCTCAGCCACAACAACACTCTCAATCAACGTAGTGACAGCTCCGTCTTGGTCAGAGATAGTCAGTGTAATCGTGTGCTCGCCTGGCTCAGAGAAGCGATGGTGGACGATAGGGCCTATTGCCGACTCACTGTCTCCGAAGTCCCACCAAATCTGGTCGATGCTTCCGTCTGGATCAGAAGAGTTCGATGCGTCGAATGTGATCAATTCGCCTGCTTCAGGCTCTAACGGGGCGTACGTGAAGGCCGGTATGGGAGATTGATTGAGGCGAGGGAGGAACCAGCGATCTGTGTCTATCGTCACATCAAATGTGCAGCGGGGCCCCTCGACTGCATTGGCGCCAAGAGCGGCGCCTAGTTCCATCGTTGCCAGGCGAATGCGAACGCGTATCTCTCCATCCTCGAATTGGCCAGAGCGCAACTGAATGTTTACCGCGGCTTCTGCTGAGGCAGCATCTCGCCACCCAAGAGAGAACGTGGCCGTATCCAGTTGATCTGGGTAGGCGCTGGCATCAAACCAGATCGTGCCATCACTCAAATGCCACTGTGACGTCCATGTAAACTGCAGATCGGGAACGAGACGCACGTGAACGCCAAGCGTTGACGAAAGCCCTGCGAGCGTTACGTCATTATTCCATCCCGTAGTCAGATGAGTGACTGTCATATTTGTGACTCTGCCTGATAGCGAGAAGCCTGATGACTCCAGGGTTATTGCTTGCCTCGCAATTCTTGTCGGAAATTCGTACGCGGCAGAGAGCTGCATGCTAGCAAAATCGCTGCCGAGCGTCGCATTTCCCCAAGCTTCTCCGCGCGAAGCCTTCCCGTCCCAAACGCCTCTGAGGCCGGCTTCTGCAGACAGCAATCCTTTCATGAAATTCACTGCGTCCGGAGTAAGAAGGATCAGCGATCCCTGTGTTCGGAAATGGCTTAGGCCTGCAAGCGATGTTCCAAGTTGGATTCGCCCCATGTCCCAGTCATAGTTCCAGGCAAGGTGTCCGTCAATTGAGAACTCAGGGGATGGGACCCACGCAATGCCTGCCTCAAGCGAACCCAACTCAGACTCTGTTCGCGCAAGTCTAATATGGATCTGAGTTAATCCAGTCCACAGGGGATTTGCGGCTGCTCCTACCATAGCCCCAAAGGCTCCTGATCCGATACAAGGAGAGTTCAGAGAAAGCGCGAAGTCATTCACGTTCGTCTGAACGAATTCAGGCGCTTCGGAACGGTCTGAGGACGAGCGATGCACACCTAGATAGTCGCCGGCGCGATTGCCCCAGACATTGTTGTAGCCGAGTTCCACAGCTCGATCTGTCCCTGAAGCAGAGACGCTCAGGCCGACGCCATCATTGAGGGCGAAGATAGAGTGCGTAGCGCGAAGGCTGTCGCCCTGAAATTCGAGCCCATTTCCGCCGTTGTAGGCGACTGTCGCGCGTAAGACGAGGCAATCTCCGTCAGTGAGAAGGGAGAGGCCATGATCGCCGCAGTGGGCGACAATGGATTGTTCCAAGGTCAGGCTTGCTCCTTCCTCAAGGGCGATCCCATTCCCCGTTGTTGCCGTGATCTCAGTGTCTGTGATCTGTAGGACGGACATGCCTGTCGCTTCCACGCTGTTTGTGATTCCTCCACGAAGGGAGCACGCCTCAAGGGCTAGCCAACCGTGATCATCAAGTCGGATGTTGCCGAATGCCTGTGTCTCAAATATAGACTTAGTTACTGTCGCGATCGATGAATCCAGCACACGCAAGCCCCATCGGCCATTGTCAGTTAAGGTGATGGCATGGCCGTCCATGACCGATGCCCCCTCGAGGACGATGCCATCCCATTCATTCCACTGAAAAACTGTCTCCTCGATCGCTGCTGTCGCATCGCGCAGATAGAGTCCTACGGATCCATTATCAGCAATCCGTCCTCGGTTGATTGTGATGTCGCTGAGCCCGACGATCTGCAGTCCGTATCCGAGGTTATTCTCAATAATACAATCCTCGAACAGAAGCGTGGATACACCCGATGATTGGACACCGCCTGCCTGCCCTCCCGTTATGTGGCAGTTGCGAAACGTCACTTGAGAAGACTGCAAATCAACGACAGTAGATTCCAGGATAGACGATCCTCGCTCAAACGCGATGCCCTCCAAGACGACAGACCCAACAGACATTCCTTGGACTACAGGCTGGTAGCCATAACTGCTGCGAATGATTGTGTGCGATGGCCCAGCACCCCGGATCGTGATGCCTGAGATCAGAACCAGGATCTCCTCGTACAATCCTGGATTCACCAGAATTACGTCGCCATACGAGGCGGCATCAATCGCCCTTTGGACAGAACGGTAATTGCCAGCCCCATCTGTGGATACGACGATGTCTGCTCCCCACGCCACGCTAACAACGAATAGTAGAAACAGACTAGCAATAGCTAACAAACGGAACATCACCCGGGGTTGTTGGATCATGGGGTCATTGTAGGCTTGTGCGAACGAGTCAACAATGGGCGCTCAAAGATCCCGTATCCCTCATGGTCGGCAGGAAGATGCGAAGCTCTAAGGATCGACTCTGGCAACTATGCTAAGATCGCGGAGGTGAGATCATGAGAGCCTTCTTCTGCATTCCGATAGCTGATGACCATTGCGCGATGCTTGAGCAGACAGCAGATCGTTTGCGCTCAGCAACTCGCATGAAGGCGAGTTGGGTTCCTCGACAAAACTACCACATTACGCTTCGATTCTTGGGTGACATTCGTGAAGGTTCCATTAGAGATCTCGAAGAGGCATCCCGCGTTGCAAGCCAAACCGTTGCCCCGTTTTACTGTGTCCTCGATCGGGTGGACGCATTCCCTTCAGTAGAGCGCGCGCGAGTTCTTTGGGTTGGTAGCGAAGCACCTTCGGCTTTTCAATGTCTCAGCGACGGCCTATCAAAGGGGCTCCTCGATCTCGGCTTTCCTCAAGCGAAGAGGGATTCGATGGTTCATGCAACGCTGGCTAGGATAAAGGATCGCCCTGACCCCGCGTTGCCTAATGTGATCAGCGATCTCAATCCCATCGAGCCACTATCTGTATCCGTAGATCGCATCGTGCTGATGGAGAGCGTGCTGACGGGGCGAGGAGCCGTGTATACGCCACGATTCACAACGAGACTGGTTGCGGCTCAGCCATGAGCGCAATTACGTGGCTCGATCATACTGCTGATTGTGGATTTCGTGTTACAGGACCATCGCTTGAGGACGCATTCTGCGAGGCGGGTCGAGCGCTCTTCTCGCTCATGTTCGCCATCGAGACGATCCGTGGTTCAACAGCTTATTCAGTTGCATTGTCTGCACCTTCTCTTGAAGCATTGCTTGTGGAGTGGCTGTCCGAGCTGCTGGCTCAGAAGGATCTATCAAGGCTTGTCTTTAGCCGATTTGAGGTGAAGATCTCTGGGAATGCGATCCACGGCTTCTCTGCAGTGGGGCGAGCCTTCGGCGAGAAACTGGACCGAGACAGACATCAACCAAGAACGGAAGTCAAAGGCATTAGCTATCTTGGACTGGATGTGACGTGTGCCGACGGCGCCTGCGTTGCTCAGGTAGTCGTCGATGTGTAGGAGGCGGGAGTGCCAACAAGCCAGGATCTAGTGACTATCCGAGAAGGGGAATGGATGCTTCCTCAGCTGGGAGATATGAATGTCCCCGGGATGCTCTACGCAGATCAGGAGATCGTCGATCAACTCCTGCGAGATGAGGGCTCTGGCGTGCAATGGTCGGCATTGGCGCAGGTGCGAAACGTAGCCAGCTTGCCGGGCATTGTCCGTGCAGCCATCGCGCTTCCCGACATTCACCCTGGATACGGGTTTCCCATTGGTGGCGTGGGAGCATTCGATGCCCAGACTGGGGTTGTCGT
>CAZKDW010000071.1:0-4205 GCA_964551625.1 uncultured Thermotogae bacterium
ATTTTCATGTCTACCCTGATCAATCCAACGCAGTATGTGAGTGGAGGACTTCTATCGGGAGCTGTATCTACAGTAGGGATGGTCGCCTTCTCGTCGCAAGGCGGCCCGTATCTGTGGATGAGCGTAGCAATATTAGGCCTATCCATGGCAGCCGTGTTTCCACAAGCTTTCGCGTTCGTCAGCAAGACGTTGGGCCTATCAGGACGCAGAACGGCATCGTTGCTCATTGCGGGCAGCTTCGGTGGCATGCTCATGCCCTGGCTGACCGGACTGTGGTTGGATTCAGTCTCTGCACAAGCCTTGCCAATCGCCGTTGGCTTGGCGCTGGGCCTTGCCTTTATCTCATTTCAGATGATGAAGCGGGCAGCGGGACAGAAACTGGTGGATCTTCTCTCGTAGCCACATCTAGTTTTGGTAGTATTGTCCTGCTGGGGCTTGACAATCGATTTGTTCACGAATATGCTACGTTCACGTCACGTGAACAATGGATAATCATGAACATAAAGAAAAGAACTGAACTGCTGGCAGACGGGCTAAGACAGCTTGGCACGCTTGCTCATGTTGAGATCACGCGCAAGCGGAAGATTTCGACAGAACTACTGTCAATCATGGATGGCCTCGTCGATATGAAGTTCCCCTCCGGCGACACGATTGAGGTGTGTGTCCAGGTGAAACGCACGCTTCGACCCTCCCATCTAGCCGAGATCGAATACCTGCGCGAACAGTGCCGAAGCCAGATACCTGGTGCCGAGTTTCTGCTGCTCTCTTCCGCAGTGTCGGAGCCACTCGCGCAGGAACTGCGGAACCGGAAGATTTGGTTCGTCGATGTGATCGGCAACGCCTATGTCGATCTCGCCGGTCAGTTGCTGCTGTTTGTCGCCGGGCTCAAGCCTGCCCAGACAGCGACTCGGCCACCAGCCAACCGTGTCAGTGAGCAAGAGGCACGCATCCTCTTCCAATTGCTTCGACACGGGCCAGAAGTGCGCGCCACCTATCGCGATCTTGTTCAGGCAACTGGCGTCTCACTCGGCATGATCTCAAAACTTTTTACCCGATGGCGCGATGAAGGCCTCATCCGGCGAGCGGAACGAGGCTCCCATTTGGTTCTCCAACCCGCTATTGCCCTGCAATTGTGGTGCGATGCCTATGCCGAGCAATTGGCTCCAAAAACACTGATTGGCAAGTATCAATCGGCCCATGGCGAGGATTTCGCCCGTCTACTCCAATCGCCGGAGGTCACGGTACCTGCTATTATCGGAGGCGAGTATGCAGCCGACGTATTGACCGGATACTTGAGAGCTGGCGGACTGCATCTCTACATCACTGAGCAGGATGCCGACAGTACACGCCAACAGCTTCGGCTGGCTCCTTCGCAGCACGGGAGCATCGAACTGCGTCACACATTCTCAAGCGACCTGGCAAGCGAAGAAACACGCCATGGGATTCCGTTGGCACATCCGGCATTGATCTATGCTGAATTGATGGCGACTCCCGGCGATCGACTGGCTGAGACAGCAATGAGGTTGCGTCAGGAGCATCTGGCATGGACGCTGTAGCCCTTCTCGGGCAGCGTTTCGTCGACAACCTGTGTCATCTGGCAGATATCCTCGATCGTGCGGACTTGCCGTTTGCCGTTATCGGGGCGACGGCTTTTCTTCTCCATCACATTGATCTCAGGCGCACCACGCGGGATCTTGACTTGGCCGTGGCCATGATGGAGAGATCCAGGCCGTTCGCCCCCTCCTGTTGGACGCAGGCTTAGCGAATACCAGCATTGACCATCGCTTCAAGATGCCAGACCGAAGCGAGATCGACGTTCTAACCATCGATCCTAGCTGGACGCCGGCACATGAGATTCTTCTTGCGGATGGTGATCGCATTCAGGGCGTCGGGTTGCCTGACTCCGTCGTGCATCCTGTCGAGATGATGTTGGGTGCCTGTCGCGTGTCAGTCGCTCCGCTGTGTCTACTCATCGCCGTTAAGCTTCATGCAGCGACTTCTGACAATCGACCGCACGATCTCGAAGACGCATATGCTGCCATGCAGGCGTACGAGAAAATAGGACCTCGCAGATTCGACATCGACTATGAGCAATTCAATGACTTGACATTCGAAACAGCCGGAGCCTTTCTTGCCGGTGTAGACACAGCCGAAGCCGCATCAAAACAAACTCAAGATCTTGTCGATCGCGCAATAGATGTGTTGCTGGCAAACGCCCGGTTGAGCGATCGTTTTGCTGAGGGGCTAGTCTATCGTGAGTTGCTTCTAGCTTATCGAATGGGGCTCGTAGCACAGGTCACAGACTGACCATGCAATCCAATCAACGCACCTAAGATTTCTAGAGCCTACTCAGCAGCCGTCGTTCGATCGCCAAACAGAGTCTTGCCGAATATCATGACCATGAACGCCAACGTTGCGATTCCAGCCATCACAATGAACATACCCTTGAAGCCAATGACAGGGGTAATAAGTCCGGCGATAATGGGGCCGAATAATCCCCCGAGGTTCCGAGAGGATTCATACAATCCCAGCATCTGACCATGGCGTTCGTGTGGGACGCGATCACCAATGAACGCGGCCGATCCGATGTACATCGAACTGAAAGCAATGCCCACTGTCACATACGCTGCGATCATGCCAGCGATATTTGTCGCGAATACAAACAACAGCGGCGTTACTGCCGACAAGAAGAACCCGAGCATAAAGATTCTTCGCCGTCCTACACGATCCGCCAGCCAGCCGAATAGAAGAATAGCCAATACCTGCGTGATCGTATTGGAGGCGCTGATGAATCCCATCAGCGTGATAGGGATGCCAACTGATCCCATATAAACATAGAGTAGGGCGAACGTGCCCAATATAGCCATCTGCCGCAGGGCTGTCGCCAAGTAGAGATCGAACAATCCTGATGAGAAGATGGCCTTCCAAGCCCCAACCTTCTCTCTTCGCTTCACGGGATTCTCGTTTGGCAGGAACCACACAGTTCCGAAGGCTGTGAGAGCGAGTAGCGTGAATAGGACAAAGGATGGGCTGTACCCAAATCGAGCTAGCACAATGCCTGCAAGAACGTTGCCTGTTGCAAAACCGAAGGCTCGGGCGGATGAGATGTAGGACAAGTTCTTACCGCGACGTTGCGGAAGACTGGATGCTGAGACGACGGCAATCGATACCGCAGCAACACCAGCGAACATCATTGATCGAACAACAGCTGAAGCCATCACCACGGTAGTTGAAGGCAAGGCGATCAGAACCGCAATGCCTGCCGCCAGTCCCATCGTAAGAAAAGCAAGCAATCGCCGCCGCTTGATATAGTCAGATACGGTACCCCAGAGCCAAGAACCTAATAGCATTCCGATAGAATTCAAAGTTGCGACAAGACTGATTAGGAACAGAGGAGTATCGAGAGATTTTAGGTAGAGCTGGACGATGAGTCCTAGTCCACCGACTGACGTGGCGACGAACAGCGTTGAAGTTGCCAACGGAATGGCTCGACGCCGTCCACCGGCTTGAGGTTGCGATATCTCTTCCACAGTGCTAGGAGAGTACCCCTGATTGTTGACTGAATCCATTCGATCAGACCGATGTCCCCCGCTTATCAACTCGATTTACAAGAATCGGCCAATCTTCTTACCACACAGCCTGGCTGATTCGCAAAGCAGTTTCCGCTCCGCAGCATCAATAGGCAGCTCAAATACACGATCGACGCCTCGATTGCCTACCACGAACGGAGCGCCAATAATGCCATGAATGCCATAGGCTTCGCCTTCAAGTGCTACTTGACCAGAGACGAGAACGTCGGCTCCTTGGGTAATCGTGCGGATGAACTCCATGGTGGCGCGGGCTGTTCCAATCACGGTTTTGGCACCGCTATAATGCGTCACGAACGGGCGCGTGACCACGCGCACATCGGGAGGATACTTCTCCACCACGGCGTAGGCTTCCTGCACCTTGCCATCCATGATCAATGCGCCCAGTTCGGCTTGCGCTTGAGCGACAGTGTCCCAAAGATCTTCGATACGGATGCCATTACGGATTCGATTAAGTTCCTCATGAAGCTCAGATTCCCCGTATCCATACACATGAACACCACTCCACAGCGGCACAGCCAATGAGCCATGCTCACCAGCCACAAACGCATGAACACGCTGGCGGCGAATGCCCAAGCTAGCAGCGATCTCTTGACGGAATCGGAGAGAGTCGAGAAA
>CAZKDW010000071.1:4305-7053 GCA_964551625.1 uncultured Thermotogae bacterium
TAGGCATCCGTGAGGTCGGCAGCCAATCCATAGGCACTCCGCGCAGAGGCTCCATGGGCGTTGCCCACCAACACCAATCGCTCGTCACGATCTAGCAGCCGTTCAGCCACGATTTGCTGTGCAATTTGCCGGCCGACATCCCCACATGCGCCAATTACCGCGATATTCATCCAACCTCCCGCTTTCTCATCTGTTGATCATAGCCAACCGTCATACAAGGAGGTTTTGCTTCATCTCCTCGAACTCGACCTTGCTAATCTCTCCCTTTGCATATCGCGACTTCAGATGATCGAGAGGGGACCTGCCATAGGTTGTTGAGCCTTCAGAACGCCTTGTTGATCGATGGAACCCCCATGCAACCAACCCAATCAGACTGCCCCAGAACAACAATCCGCCTGTCAGCATTGGCCAAGCGCTCCATGAATAACTTCCATGCCACATGATTCCGCCTCCACATCCAGAGTGCCCTTATCATCGGTCGAAGGATTGACAGCTTCGTGGGGATGGCGTGCGCATTCAGTGAGGATGGGACGACTTGCTCTACGCTACCTAATTAGGGGTCGAAGATAGGCAGAGAGGCTTGACGCGGCAAGAGCTTCTTCCAATCCATGCCTCTGCCGTATTTCACAACGATGCCGCTGCTCTCTACACTCCCATCAACACGTGTTTGAAGGGAGGAGCGATGCCGATCGAGAAACTGAAACGATTCCTTGATGACAATGACGTAAAATACACATCCATTCAGCATTCACGCGCTTGCACAGCACAGGAAATTGCCGAGCTCGTCCACATCCCGGGCAAGGAGCTTGCCAAGACAGTCATGGTGTTAATTGCTGGCCAAGTTGCTATGGCCGTAGTGCCAGCTTCGCATTTGGTGGATTTTAAGTGTTTGTCTGATGTCGCCGGAACGCCAGCAGATTTGGCAGATGAAGGCGATTTCGTCGAGCTGTTTCCCCAATGCGATGTCGGAGCCATGCCGCCGTTTGGCAATTTGTACGACATGCCCGTCTATGTGTCTGAGACGCTGGCTGAGGATGAATCCATCGCATTCTCCGCTGGCTCACATAACGAGGTCATCCGCTTAAGCTATGCCGACTTCCAGCGATTTGTGAATCCGATTCTCGGCCGATTCTCCTATCGATTCCCCTAGAACAAGCGGTTGGCGGGAAGCTTCTAACCAGACGCGAGTCTGTGCTGAAGAGCGGCAACTCTTACTTCTCCGTAAGGGCTCGGGCCAGCTCGCGCGATTCGTTTCCGTGCGTGTTGGGCAGCATGTTTACGTCCGTGCAGTGCGGGAAGACGAACACACCTCGGTTATCCAAGCGTGTGTAGTTGGTAAATCGCGGGAAACTGGATTGAATTAAGTCGGCATTCCCCTCAATCGGGCCTGCACAGGCAACCAACAAGGCAGCCGGTTTCTCAGCGACAAATGAACGGTGTTCAGCGCTATCATATCCTCGCACTAAGCAGATCGAACGGTCGAGCAAGGCCTTGAGTTGCGAAGTGTATCCCCACATGAAGAGCGGCGTGGCGAACAGAATCGCATCGGCTTCAATCATCTTCTCGAATACTGCAGGGGCGTCATCCAGCACCACACACCCTGGCTCATCAGCTGATTCTGTGCAAGCGAAGCACGACTTGCAGCCAGCGATCGTAAGCTCAGCCAGGTTGATGCGTGTAACGTCGTGTCGCCAATCCCTCAAGGCTCGCTCAGTCCAATCCAATAGTCGATCGGTGTTCCCATCCGTCCGTGGACCGCCGAGTATGGTGACGATATTCATGATGGCTCCTCCTGTCTCTCTCGAATCATTCCGTGTCGTTCATCCAGTGTACGGCGTCAGTCACTGTGCGTTCCACAAATTCGTGCTTGAACGCCACATAGCCCTCGGGATTCGTCCCGTGTGCTGCAGAGGCCTTCTGCTTGACTGCCGCGTAGGCCTGAGCAACCTCTGGATGAGCCCTCAGGTAATCACGGAATGCCAGATGCTTGATGATTTGAGGATCTCCTACAGCGAACGCGTGCACATGGTGCGTTCGCGCATCCGCGCCCTTGGGGAAGTAGCGGCGTCCGGGGATGCCAAACTCCCCTTTGGGCTGGTAGCCCAGATCACGCATGGCTTCGTTCATCTGGTCCAAGCTCTCGACAGACTGCACCTCAAGAAGCATGTCGATGATCGGCTTGGCAGCCAGTCCGGGAACGCTGGTGCTACCAATGTGATGACAGCGAATCAGCACCGGGCCCAGCGTCTTGCTAAGCAGTGCAAGCTCTTGCTCATATCGCTTGGGCCAATCAGCGGAATACTCGACGACGATCATTCTGCGAACCATACAGACCTCCGCGCTTCATCTCGCCAAGCATACCAGCTTCCCTCACAAGTCTGCGTTCTCAAGATCGTCGATCAATAGATCTGTGACAAACATGTGTCCAGGAGCATGCGTCACCATCAACGGGATTCGGCTGGATTGAGCCGCATGCTGGGCGGTCACGCCGCAGGCCCAGAATACAGGCACCTCGCCATTTCGAATCTCAACCGCGTCCCCGTAATCAGGCAGATCGAGATTCGAAATTCCCAAGGCTTCAGGCGAGCCTATCTGTACAGGATCACCATGGGCTAGCTCAAGCGGTCGAGTCAGCTCAATGACTTGATCAATGCATGTGGCGGGCATTGGCCGCATGGAGACCACGAGATTGCCAGCGAATGGCCCGCTGGATTTGAGGGGGCGATTCGTCTTGTACATGGGCACATT
>CAZKDW010000072.1:0-7030 GCA_964551625.1 uncultured Thermotogae bacterium
GCAGTCCCTTGCCTTACCACTTGGCTACGTCGCCGGTGCCTGCTGATTATAGAAGCCAGGTCGTAACCCGTCAATCAAATATGCTGTCTACTCCACACCCTCTCTGGAAAACTCGTTCGACTAGTCTGCTTGTGCCTCCACTTCATGCCCCGTCTTCTTACCGCGATCAAGCACTTCGTCAATCGTTCCTACCATATAGAACGCCTGCTCGGGGATCTCGTCAACCTTGCCATCCACGATCATGCCGAATCCCTTAACGCTGTCCTCTAACTTGACGTAGGCACCGGCTTTGCCGGTGAAGTTCTCAGCAACGAACATCGGCTGAGACATAAACTTCTCGACTTTTCTCGCGCGGCGGACAGTGAGCTGATCTTCCTCAGACAGCTCATCCATCCCCATAATGGCGATGATGTCTTTCAGGTCTTCGTACCGCTGAAGAACATTCAACGTCTTCTGTGCCACGCGATAGTGCTCGCGGCTGATGACATTGGGATCAAGCATCGTCGAGTTCGACTGCAGGGGATCCACAGCTGGGTAGATGCCCTTCTCCACGATTTCACGCGACAGCGTAATCGCGGCATCGAGATGGCTGAATACGGTGGCTGGAGCAGGGTCTGTCAGATCGTCGGCTGGCACATACACGGCCTGGACCGATGTGATCGATCCTTTCTTCGTCGAGGTAATGCGCTCCTGTAGTTCACCCATTTCTGTTGCCAACGTCGGTTGGTACCCGACTTCTGAAGGCATGCGCCCGAGAAGGGCCGACACTTCGGCGCCGGCTTGGGCAAATCGAAAGATGTTGTCGACAAACAGCAAGACGTCGGTCTCTTCGACATCACGGAAATACTCGGCAACTGTTACTCCCGTCAGAGCCACACGGAAGCGGGCGCCTGGCGGTTCGTTCATCTGGCCATAAACGAGGGCCGTATTCTTGAGCACGTCGGCTGCTTTCATTTCAAGATACAGATCGTTACCTTCGCGCGTACGTTCGCCGACGCCGGCAAAGACAGAATAGCCTTCGTGTTCATAGGCGATGGAGCGGATCATCTCCATGATCAGTACGGTCTTGCCAACACCGGCACCGCCGAATAGGCCGATCTTCCCGCCCTTGGGAAAGGGGGCCACAAGGTCAATAGATTTGATGCCTGTCTCAAAGACTTCGGTTTCTGTCTCTTGGTCAAGGAGTGTCGGCGCTTCGCTGTGAATGGAATGGCGCTTAATGCCCTCAGGCAGGGGAAATCCATCGACGGGGTCTCCGACGATGTTGATGACTCGGCCTAGGGTTTCAAGGCCGACGGGAACAGTGATCGGGCCTCCCGTATTGACAACTTCGGCACCCCGAGATAGTCCATCCGTGGAATCCATGGCAATGGCGCGGACCACATCGTCGCCCAGGTGCTGGGCGACCTCGAGAATGAGATCCTTCTCTCCGTCTCTCTCGATACGCAGGGCGTTGTTTACGCGGGGCAACTCGCCTTTTTCGAAACGCGCATCGATCACGGGCCCTTTGATTTCAGTGATCCTGCCAACTGTCCTCTGTCCTTCCATCACATGACTCCTCAGTCTTCTATTCAGTTCGTAATGCTTCGGCACCGCCGATGATGTCGGCAATTTCTCTTGTAATCGCCTGCTGTCGCGCCTTGTTGTATACGCGCGTCAAGGTCTTCAACAGGTCTTCTGCATTATCCGTGGCTGCACGCATGGCTTGGCGGCGGAGGGCGTCTTCTGAGGTCTTGGTCTCAATCAATGCCGCATACAAGATTCCTCGCAGAGCCATCCGTAATGCAATATCAAGCATCGTGTCGGCTTCGGGATCGATCAGATCGTCGTTCTCATCTACTTCGATCGAAAGGGGCAAAAACGGCTCAACAACCATCTCCTGCGACAGATCCGACACGAACCTCATATACACAAGGTCGATCCGTCCGACATCGCCGCTCTCATACATCGCCATTAGCTCATCGGCCATTCTTGTGGCAATGGCTTCTGTTGGCTCGTCATAGACATTCGCGTAGGTCCGTAAGATGTGAACGTCTCGCCGCGCAAAATACGCTCGCGCCTTGTCTCCACCCAGAATCAGATGTCCGTCAGTTCCCAGCTCATGGATCAGTCTCTCGGACGCGCGGTTGAGTTCCCCTTTGTAGCGACCGCACAATCCGCGATCTGCGTTGAGCACGAAGATGCCGACGTCCGAAGAGCCATTCGCAACCATCAAGGGATGGGCTTCTTCGTCAGAAGCCAGACGCCCCATCATTCGCTGGGAAAACGTGATCAGCCCTTTGATATAGGGGCGTGTCTCAGCCAGCCGCCGTTTCATGCGAGTAACCTTGGTCATCGCAATGGCATTCATGGCCTTGGTGATCTGTTTGATGTTCTCGATGTTGCCAATTCGGCCCTTCAGAGCTCGTACATTCTGTGCCATCGACGTCTCCCGATCCTCTTCGCGCGTACGCTACTGACGTTCTATCCCGCGAACCGTTCCTTAAATTCTTCCACAGCCTGATCAAGCTGCGTTCTTAACTCATCCGTCAGTTTCTTCTCTTGGTGAATCGTTTCAAGAATCTCGCCGTGTGAATCCTTCACAAATCGCAGCCAGGCTTCTTCGAAGCGGCCGACCTCGGATACCTCAATACCTGTCAAGTGGTTTTCTACGGCCACATACAGTGCGACGACCTGCTCTTCGACGGGTAGTGGCTCATACTGTTTCTGCTTCAGGATTTCCATGAGCCTGTCGCCACGAGCAAGCTGGGCCTTGGATTCGTCGTCTAGATCAGACGAGAACTCGGCAAACGCCTCCAACTCACGATACTGAGAAAGCTCCAATCGTAGCTCACCAGCAATTTGAGACATGGCCTTGATCTGAGCGGCCCCGCCAACTCGAGAAACCGAATAGCCAACATTCATGGCTGGGCGGAACCCTTGGTTGAATAGATCGGTCTCCAGATAGATCTGGCCGTCTGTGATGCTGATTACGTTGGTAGGGATGTAGGCCGTAATGTCTCCCGCCTTGGTTTCGATCAGCGGGAACGCAGTGAGCGACCCTCCGCCATGTTCTTCAGACAACCGCACAGCTCGTTCTAGCAGCCGGGAATGGGTATAGAAGATGTCGCCAGGATACGCTTCTCGTCCAGGAGGCCGTCTCAACAGGAGGGACATCTCACGATAGGCAACCGCGTGTTTTGAGAGATCGTCATAGACGACAAAGGAGTCCTTGCCGCTGTAGGTGAAGTGCTCGGCCATAGCGCAGCCTGCGTAGGGCGCCAGATACTGCATCGGCGTTGGCGAATTGGCGTCTGCCGCAACCACGATCGTGTAGTCCATCGCGCCATGCTTGGTCAAGGTATCAATGATGCGGGCCACAGTCGACGTCTTCTGCCCAATGGCTACATAGACACAGAGAACGCCATTGCCCTTCTGATTGATGATCGTGTCCAGGGCGATGGCTGTTTTTCCAGTACGCCGGTCTCCAATGATGAGTTCGCGCTGTCCGCGACCAATAGGCGTCATAGCATCGATGGCCTTGAGCCCGGTTTGTAGCGGTGTATCTACGGGCTGACGATCAATAACGCCGGGGGCGATAATCTCAGCCTTTCGCATGACCGTTCCCTCAATCGGTCCCTTGCCGTCCATCGGGCGGCCAAGAGGATCGACAACGCGTCCTAGCAGTCCTTCTCCAGCAGGCGTTTCAAGCACGCGATTCGTTCGCCGCACTTCGTCGCCTTCTTGCACACGTTCGGAGTTGCCGAACAGGGCAACGCCAACGGATTCTTCTTCCAAGTTCAAGACCAGGCCGTAAAGCTCACCGGGGAACTCGACGATCTCCGACGCCATCGCGCCTTCCAAGCCATACACGCGGGCGATACCGTCCCCCACCTCAACAACGACCCCCACTTCCTGCATTTCGAGGTCGTATTTCAGGCCTTTGATCTGCTGTTTGAGGATGGTCGTGATCTCATCTTTACGAGCGCCAGTCACCTTGTCCCCCTATTCTTCCAACTGCTTCCGCAATTCACTTAGCCGCGCACGAATCGTACCATCCAAGACGTGTCCTGCTGCTTCAATTCGAGCGCCTCCGAGCATGTGTGTATCGATAACTTCTTCTAGCTGCACAGGACACTTCCACGCGATCTCCAATCGGTCTCTCACGCGATCTCTGTCCTCTGAGGACAAGGCTTGTGCTGCTGTAACCGTCACTTGGATTCTGCCTTCACCTGAGGTTCGGATACGGACAAACTCGTCATAAATCAGGTCCAGGTACGTCTCCCGGCGATTGTGAATCAACAGCTCCAAGAAGCTCTTCATCCGACTCGATGTCTCAGGGAATGCCTCTGACAGAAAGGCAGACTTTGCGTCTCGGGGAACCAACGGATGAGCAAGAAAGCGGCGGACGTCGGCTCCGTCCGATGTACCCCTTGCCAGGGCCTCAAGTTCGTCCTCAATCTCCGCGACGGCAGCATCTTCTACAGCTACTTGATACAGGGCCGTTGCATATCGACGGGCAATCTCTTGCGACCTCACGGCTGAATCCTCAACGTCTCTTCGCTGATTTCCTCGAGCAGTTGATCAAGCAGCCGGCGATGATCGTCAATACGAATCTCTCGATCGAGGACACGTTCGGCCCCAAGGATGGCAATATCTGCATAGGCTTCACGCAAATCGTGAATCATGCGGGCACGTTCTTGTTCTAGTCGGTGCTTGCCATCTGACAGAATCCTATCTGCGTCGATCTTGGCCGCCTGCTTGGCCTGATCAATCATTGATTCAGCGTCGCGCCGTGCGGCAGCGAGGATTTCTTCGGCACGCCCGCGCGCCTGCTGCAGTTCAGCGTCGCGCACTTCAACAAGTTCCCTGGCTTCTGATTCAGCCGTCTGCGCTGCTTGAATTCGCGATGCAATCTGCTCTCGTCGGCGATCGAGGAACTCAAGCGCCGGCTTGAATAGAAGGCGCCTAAGCAAGTAAAGGAGAATAACGAAATTGACCACACTGAACAGAAGCGTCCAGTTGATGCTCTTAACGATCTTCCCCCATTCGACAGTCATGCGATCTCCTTAAACGACAAACAGTAATACGATGGCAATCAGCAGTGAGTAGATTCCCGTGGATTCGGTAATCGCCTGTCCTAGAACCATCGTTCGCATCAACGCGCCCTGCATTTCTGGCTGGCGAGCCATGCCGTCGAGCGCATGTGCCGCTGCCATCCCTTCACCAATTGCAGGACCAATAGCGCCAATGCCCATACATAGACCAGCAGCGATATACTTCGCAGCCAGGGCAATATCAGCACCTGAGATCCCACTTGCCACAGCCTGTGCTTCCTGAAGCATTCTTCCTCCTTAACATCTTGCGCCAACTTCTTCTGGCGCTGATAACACTAGCTTTCTACGGCCACATTGATATAGGCGACCGCAAGAATCGCAAAAACGAACGCTTGAATCATTCCAAAGAACAGTCCGAATACCATGTTGAGAATCGACGGAAGGATAATCGGAGCGAATTTTGTCATCACAACCGTGATGAGGATAGTTCCCGCCAGCACGTTGCCAAACAGACGAAATGCATGAGACATGGGCTTGGAGAGTTCTCCAATAATGTTGAGCGGCAACATGAAAGGCATCGGCTCCAGATACCCTTTCCAGTAGGCCTTCATCCCCTTGGCCCGCATGGCCAGGATGTGAGACATGGCAAAGACCATCAGCGCGAGCCCCATCGTCACATTCAGATCCTGGGTCGGGGAACTCAGACCAGGAATCACACTCAGCCAATTAGCAAACAACACGAATAAGAAGAGTGTGGAAATAAACGAAAACAATTCTCTCCCCAATTTCTCAGACGAAAAACTGGACGTCAGCTGCCCCTGCAACAGGTCCATTAGCGCATCCATTGCCGCCTGCACCCGATTGGGCATGTCTTCAACGTTCTGTCGAAGTGCCCGCCGTAAGAACAGCGCGAAGGCGACAAGGAGAGCCATGACAATCCATGACATAATCATGGCCACTTTATCGAATTGGAGTTGGAAGCTTCCAAGATGAAGGGTGATGATCTGCTTCTGGCCAAGATGTGTTAGTGCGCCTGCAAGTTGCTCGAATATGTCATTCATCGCCCCCCCTTCCGATACTGACCTGTTATTGGGACATGCAAGTTTACTTGCGCAATCAGCAGTCCGCCACACGCTCCCAAGACGACGTCTCGGCCAAGAAAAATAGCAATCAGAGACAGCGCCATGGCAAGAAAGAACAGCCTCCCTGCACTGGAGAGAGCGGCCAGTGGTTTTGGCTTTCGAGCTCCCTGATCGCGCAACAAGGAGCGGCCAATCTCCATGATCAGAAGGAGGTTCGCAGCGTACAGAATCAAGCCTAAGGCAACGCCGCACGCTATGCGGGGTTGTCGAAATAACCACAGAACAACCATTGCAATCCCAGTCAGGAGACCCGTTGATCTCCAACGAAAGGGATCGCGCTTACGCCGCTCAGAGCTCATGGCAGCATCAGATCGTTTGGATCTGCTTCCCTTTCTCTTCGATCAGCGCATCGACTTGGTTCGTGTACTCGTGGATGGCATCGTCGTTCTTGTCTCGATGCTTGCGGTGATCGTCTTCAGAGAGACCGTCGTCTTTCTTCAGTTGATCCAACTTGTCGTTGGCTTCCCGGCGGATATTGCGCAGAGCCACTTTGGACTCTTCTCCCCGCGATTTGATCGTCTTGGTCAGTTCTCTTCGCCTTTCCTCGGACAACTTAGGCACTTTCACGCGGATAACCATCCCATCGCTTTGAGGATTGAGGCCTAAATCAGCGGCCAAAATGGCCTTCTCGACCTCGGCCATCTGTGTCTTATCGTAGGGCTGAACAACAAGTAAATTCGCGTCAGGAGCAGCAATGGTCGCCATCTGCTTGAGCGGCGTCATCGCGCCGTAGTAAGGCACCTGAACATCTTCAATCATCGCAGGGTTCGCACGGCCTGTCTGGATCTTCACTAAGCTCGATTTCAATGCATCGATACTTCGATCCATATTGGCCATCATGTCTTTTCGAAC
>CAZKDW010000073.1:0-6975 GCA_964551625.1 uncultured Thermotogae bacterium
ATCGATCGCTGAACCCCAATGAAACCTAGAGGTGCAAGCCTTGCGAAATCAAACCCTAGTCCTGTATTTACTCGCCAGACATCATCAAGCTCCGTCTGAGCATAGGCTTCAATACTGGCATTCCAGTATTCCGTGCTTGAGTCCAGCGCTCCAAGGCGGTCGAGATTGACATGAAACCCAAACTTCTTCAGGGCAACAGCAAAACAGCTGACGGGCACAAACAGCAACACCAGGATCAACGCTGCGAATCATCTCATGAAGCCCCCATTCGTCTGTTGGCTCAGCTTCGGCACCGCGACTTCGGCAACTCCAGTCAGCATGAAACGCTATGCGATTAGCCACTGTCACTCAAATACTAGTTCACAACTCGACCCCATGCCTAACACAGAGACAGTTAGGAGTGCAAACATCAGGCGACGTAGGCACTCGATTCATATAGGATCTGCCTGGCCTGGAATAGCTAATGTCATGCAACCGTCCAGCAGGCCGAGGTTGTGTTGCGGGGGTTTTTCGGCTCCTTCAATACTAAGGCTGTTCAGCATGGCGTTAATCCCCAAGCAACCCCTTCACTTCGCTGCATTTGTCACTTACAGCCGTGTGTAGTGTATAGTGAAAAACGACCCAGAATTTCGGGTCGGAAAATTGCTGAGGAGACGGTATCCATGGGAAGTCAAGCTCTCGTAGTGCATGAAGATCATTCCCCAGGTCGAGGCATGTCACAGCAGTACGGCCATGCCTCGACCCGGGGTCTTCAGCACATGTCTTGACGTCCCACGCCTAGCTTCCGCCCCCTCAGTACTGTCCTAGAAAGACAGGGATTAAGGAGGTTGACGGTGAAGACC
Organism: uncultured Thermotogae bacterium; assembly: GCA_964551625.1. Classification (GTDB taxonomy): domain Bacteria; phylum Bipolaricaulota; class Bipolaricaulia; order UBA7950; family UBA9294; genus SPBW01. Next base: position 843 of record CAZKDW010000073.1, read on the forward strand.
AAACTCGTCGTACTCGTTCTAGCGCTCCTGATGCTCAGCTTGCTACCTGCATCGGGCCAAACGCAAACCGAGACAGGAACGCTCGTTCTCTCAGACATTGTTGCGCTTGCGCAAGCGTCCGCTCAGGCGGCCGCATCTGCATCAGCGAATGCTCAAGCAATTGACGCCGAAGCACAAAAGCTACTTGGAAGCTTCGATCTAAACTCGTTGTTAGCCATTGCCAAGGCTGCGAGCGAGGCAGCTCAAGATGCAGCAGCAGCTGTGGCTACGGCCGAGAGCGCTGCACAAGCAACGGCAGCAGCCTATGCTGAATCATGCTCAAGCGCTGTCGCATCCGCGCAGGCCAGCGCACAAGCCATCGCTACTGCGGAAAGCTGGGCAGCTGCTCGGGCGACCGCGTTCGCCACGGCCTGTGCTAGCGCTCGCGCGCAAGCACACGCTAGTGTAGCCGCTTGCGCGCAAGCATCTGCAAATGCACAAGCGTCAGCTAATTCGTTTGCTGCCGCATGCGCAACTGCAACAGCCTATGCCTCAGCATCCTCTGATGCCTGCGCCTCGGCAATGGCCTTCGCAGCTGCACAGGTTGCAACCATTCAACAGGCTATCGCTATCGCAGCCGCAGAAGCCCATGCAAGTGCTGCTGCTTGCGCCAGTGCCAGTGCAGAAGTCGCAGCATATGCCTCTTCTGTTGCTGAAGCAATGGCTGAAGCTGTGTCTCTTGCCGGGGCACGTGTCACAGCAGCTGCGGCAGCTCAAGCTAGCGCCCGCGCCGAAGCCCAAGCTACAGCTGAGGTCGCTGTCACAGCTGCTGCTCGCGCGATGGCCGTTTCCCAAGCCACAGCGCAGGCAGAAGCCTACGCCGCAACGACAGCTCAAGCGTATTCACAAGCTCAGAGTGCCGTTGAACTGGTAACCCAAACCGTAGCGACTGAAGTTCCTTGTGGGATTGTCGTCGCTGAAGTAAGAGGAGTCGTCGAAGCCATCGCTACAGCCGTCGCTCAAGCCAATGCAGCGGCTGAAGCAGCAGCGACTGCAGCATCTCTTGCACAGGCAGAAGCAACCGCACAGGCAGAAGCCGCAGCGTCCGCGTACGCACGTGCTGATGCAGAAGCGGAGGCAGCAGCCCTGGCCTATGCAGAAGCATTTGCAGCAGCTCAAGCCATTGCTCAGGCACATGCCTATGCCGAGGCTGAAGCATTCGCTGCCGCAGAAGCACTCGCCTCAGCTACAGCAACCGCCGAGGCTCATGCTGCAGCTATCGCTGTAGCTGCAGCCGAGGCACGTGCAGCCGCATCCGCAGCTGCCATTGCGATTTCCGAATCGTCTAGTTCAGCCAAGGCTGAAGCTGCAGCCGCAGCAGAAGCTTGCGCACTTGCAGCAGCTCATGCTGAGGCAATGGCCACCGCAATGGCCTCAGCCAAGGCAACGGCCCAAGCATCCGCTCAAGCTATCGCTACAAGCTGCTCGACCGCTTCAGCCTCAGCAACAGCCATGGCAGAAGCCATCGCCGAATCGAAGGCAGTTGCCGGTGCAAAAGCAGCCGCAGCAGCCCGCGCTTGTTCACAAGCACAGGCGTCAGCCACTGCACTAGCCGAAGCCTATGCCGATGCAAGCGCCGAAGCTACGGCTCAGGCAAATGCATCTGCAACCGCCTACGCATCGGCTCAAGCAAGCGCAAGTTCGCTGTCATCTTCTATCGCCATTGCCATCGCAGGAGTTCAGACTCACGCAACAGCTGCAGCGAGTGCCTCTGCCGAAGCCCAAGCAGCTGCATCATCCTGCGCACAAGCGGCTGCCACAGCTGAAGCTAGTGCTGTATCCTCGGCATCTTCTGCAGGAGAAGGCGAAGCCTATGCATCAGCATTCGCTTCCGCAGTAGCAACATCCTCCACCAATGCCTTCAGTTTTGCTTCTGCTGCAGCCTCAGCTGCAGCCACAGCGCAAGCAGAAGCCCAGGCAGCGGCCAGCGCCTATGCTAGTGCACAAGCAGCAGCTCTCGCTGATGTACAGAGCCTCTTTTCCGTCGTAGCCACGGCAGAAGCTGCTGCGCTGGCGACCGCCCAGGCTCACGCTCAGGCGGAAGCAAATGCTGTAGCAGCCGTCGATACAATGGCAACTGCAGCCTCTACTGCCGAGGCAGAAGCTCTGGCTGCTGCCCTGGCCCAGGCCACGGCGCAGGCACATGTAAGCGTCGGCGTTGATGCAATGGCCTCGGCTTATGCGGACGCTCAGGCCCATGCGCAAGCAGCTGCCTTGGCCCTTGCAGATGCTCAAGCAGAGGCAGTTGTCGGCGTCGAAACAATCGCCTTGGCGCTTGCAGATGCGCAAGCTTCAGCCTACGCAGCTGCACATGCGCAAGCTTCAGCCGAAGCACACGTTGCAGTAGCTGTGATTGCCTCTGCGGATGCCTTTGCAGACGCAGCCGCTCTTGCCTACGCAGCTGCAGCCGCTGAAGCCAGCGCCGAAGCACGAGCGTTCGCTGCAGCAAGAACATTAGCTAGTGCTCAAGCTTCGGCTTCTGCATCGGCCGAGGCTGTAGCGATTGCTATGGCAGACGCCTCTGCATCAGCCAGTGCTGCCGCATTCGCGTATGCCAGCGCACAAGCATCTGCAGAAGCTACAGCCAGCGCTCTGGCTCAAGCATTTGCCATGGCTAATGCAGCTGCCAATGCCGAGGCTACAGCCCAAACCTCCGTCGATGTGGTCCCGCACATCCAGACGTCTATCCAAGCTGTCATCGATCCGGATTGTCTCATCCCTGTTTGCGAGGAAATTCAACCTTGCCCTCCGTGTGATGGACAGGATGTTCCACAGACAACCCCTCAGAGGACACCGGAGACAGATACAGGTTGCCCAGAGCCAACACTATTGGATTGGTATTTCGGCGAGGTTCCTGCCGACACAACCTTCCGCGGCAGTCGATCATTACCGACACCGCTCAGTTCCGTGCTGGCCAGACACCCAATCGCCAATTCCTACATCGTAGATCAGACGCTTCCTCCAGGAAGCTCGATTGAAGTCAATTTCGATGAGATGATGGGAACAGTCATTGGGACATTCGAACCTGGCATGACCTACTCAGTGACCTATCTTCTCCTCGATCCAGGGCAGTGCCCGATTGTTGAGTTCTTGGTCACAGTGACAACGCCTGGGGAGAGCCAACCTGAGGAGCAGCCTAGCGATACACCTCAAACGACACCACAGACACGAGCCTGTATGACCGTCTCAGCGGCTTATGAGGTTCCCGGGTTCTTGTTCTTCCCAGCAACCATAACGGACATCTCAACAAACATCGTTGTCAACGGGGGAGTGGAACGAATGACACCATTCCAGCTGTGCGCAACAGCCACAACTCAATTCCAACTGAGAGCTGGCGACTATGTTATGGGCCCCGAGAAAGAGGAGACACCCTTCAGTCGTTGGGAAAAATACGATCCCATGGACCAAACCTGGATTACATACAGTGACAGCCACCAGGTTGCCGTCCCCCTGCAATCGGGAGCATCCTACCGAGCTGTATTCTCTGAAGCAGCGGGGATCACGTTCATACCTCCAACAACACAACAGCAGCGTGTGTGCCTCGACGTCTCCGCAGTGTTCATGTATCAAGAGATCCCGAGTGCCACTGCCTACACAGCGCCGCAATTTAGCACCCAGCCTATCAATGTCCAGATCCTGGTTGATGATGGCGCAATGACGTCGTCGTTCCAGCTCTGCGGTGATCCTGGGACAAGGTACGTGCTCATTCCTGAACAAGAGCATTGGACACTGCAAGAGGATCGTCTCGAGTTCTGGAAGTGGCAACGCTACAACACAGAGACAGGGGAGTGGGATGACATTCTCTTGGTGCTGTTCGGTAACGTCGAGCCAGGACAGATCAGCATTAATCTGCAGAGTGGGGGAAGTCTCCGCGCTGTCTATCGGCAAGACGTGAAGCTCTACTGATCGAACCCTACAACGCGACGGGGGCCTTCTTTGCGGCCCCCGTCTTCTTTCGTCCCATCAAGCGACATCTCTGCTCGCCTAACAAACAGCAATCTCTTGAACACACAAGCCTTGGGCGAGCGAAAGTCTTACCCCCTTCAGCCTGCATGAGCATCCGCCCTCACGGCCGCAATAGAGTACCATTGAGCTATCCGGGAATGAAATGGGGAATCATGCAGCGCGTCGCCGAAATTCTTAAACAATATTGGGGCTATGACGATTTCCTTCCATTGCAGCAAGAAGCCATTGCCTGCGGTGTCCGGGGACGTGACTCACTCGTGGTCTTGCCGACGGGAGGAGGAAAGTCGCTCTGTTTCCAGGTTCCTGCTGTCAGACTTCCAGGACTAGCCATTGTCGTTAGCCCCCTCATTTCGCTCATGAAGGATCAAGTCGATGCGCTAACTGAGTGCGGCGTTGCCGCTGCCTGCATCAACAGTAGTCAAACTCCCGACGAACGCGATGATGTCATCGCTTCGATTCGCAGGGGAGATCTGAAGATTCTCTATGTATCTCCTGAGCGGCTTATGATGAACGGCTTCGCCAATTTTCTCAATCAGCACACGATTTCCCTCATCGCCATCGACGAGGCACATTGTGTCAGCATGTGGGGGCACGACTTCCGACCCGAATATCGCCGGCTAGGCAGCCTCAAGACAACGTTCCCTGGCGTTGCCATCCATGCCTATACAGCGACGGCAACCCAACAGGTTCGCGATGACATTGTCGAGCAGCTGCATTTTGCGAACCCAGAAATCCTCGTGGGCTCATTCGATCGCCCCAATCTGCTGTATTCCGTTGAGCGACGTACGGACGCAGCAAGACAAGTGCGAGACGTACTCGATCGCCACAAGGGTGAGTCATCCATCGTCTATTGCATCCGGCGAGCCGATGTCGACGATCTCGCCGAGCGCTTGCAAGACGCCGGATATCGCACAGCTGCCTATCATGCGGGGTTGTCTGATAAGGCCAGAAAGCAGGCACAGAATGCCTTCATCAAGGAAGACGTTGACATCATCGTAGCCACCGTTGCCTTCGGAATGGGCATCAATAAGCCCAATGTGCGCGCAGTGATCCATGCCGGCATGCCTAAGTCACTTGAGCACTACCAACAGGAATCTGGACGTGCCGGGCGTGATGGCCTCGATGCCGAATGCGTCCTGCTCTACGGGAGCGGCGACTACGGCACATGGAAGTACATCATCGAACAATCGGAATCCGAGACCGCCGTACGCATTGCCTTGATCAAGCTGGGAGATATGTCAGCCTATGCCTCAGGCGTCACTTGCCGCCATCAGGCCTTGGTTAGCTATTTCGGACAGACACTCGGCACGGACAACTGCAAGGCGTGTGACGTTTGCTTCGGAGACCTAGAGATGGCAGACGATGCCCTCATCCTCAGCCAGAAGATTCTCTCCTGCGTATTCAGGCTCGATCAACGCTACGGTGCCGACTATACAGCCAATGTATTGGTCGGGTCGAGGGAGAAACGGATCCTTGCGGCCAAGCACGATGACCTCACGACCTACGGCTTGCTGTCTGACTACTCCAAGAAGCTAGTTCGTGATTGGATCGAACAACTGGTAGGGCAGGGGTACTTGAAGAAAGGCGGAGAGTACAGCGTGCTCACCATCACCGAGCGCGGATGGGAAGCCATTCGTGGAGATGATACGCCGCGTTTGCTCAAACCCGCAGCATCCCCTCGCAAGCGGGTGGCCGAAGACTCTTGGGATGGCGTCGATCGCGGGCTCTTCGACACACTACGTGTGCTACGCCGAAAGATTGCGACCCACAGACAAGTCCCTGCATACATCGTATTCGGGGACGGCAGCTTACGAGACATGGCTCGGCGCAGGCCGTCGACACTCGACGATTTTCTCGAAGTCACGGGCGTTGGGCAAGCCAAAGCGCGCCAATATGGCGAGGAGTTCGTAGCCACAATTTCCGAGTACTGCCGCAGCCACAGCCTAGAGCAGAACATTGATCCCAGCATCAAACCCGCGCCCAAGCCTTCTGCCCTAGGAAAGCGAAAGAAGACTCGATCCACATTGAACCTCTCCAAGCAACTCGCCTTCGGACGATTCGACAAAGGAGAATCCATCGTAGCAGTGTCGGATGCCATTGAAAGAAAGCCCGAGACTGCTCTGAAGTA